>CAJYHU010000421.1 GCA_913774655.1 uncultured Luteibacter sp.
CGCCGAGGCCTTTCGGGCCGACCCAAACACGCCGATTTTTCCACTTTAAGGCGGCTCAAGTTTTGGGAGGTGGTCAAACACGCCGATTTTTCCACTTTAAGGCGGCTCAAGTTTTGGGAGGTGGTCATCACGCCGATTTTTCCACTTTAAGGCGGCTCAAGTTTTGGGAGGTGGTCACTTTCGATTGGGGAATTAAAGAAGGGGAAACAGCAGGGACACAGATCGCTTGCGACGCGGAAAGGCGCGAATGCACCGCCAACCTCACCCCGGGCGAGCTAGATGAAAGCGATCCTCTAGCTATCAAATGCAACAATGAATTTAGGAAATGCATGATGTCTAAAGGTAAGGGGAAGTGACAAATGCGATATAGAGGTCTTTTCGTTGGACTTTTATGCTTCCTCGGGGGCTTTTCATCAGCTTTGGCTGTATGCGCTTATGCGTCTGCGATATGGACGTACAATGCACGTATTTCGGTTCGCGAAGAACTGGTGGATTCATCAGTTCAGCGTTTCTCGAAAAAGAGATTTTCAGAAGCAGCAGTCCTCATGGAGGCGGCTAACCACGTAGCTTCCACCAAAGACGAAGTGTGGCCATTCCTTTTTCCTCTTCGCGCCTTAGTAATGCGTGCATCAGGATCATTTGATTACATTCGCGTTAGTGATAACTACCGGAAGCAGGAGATTGCTTTTTTATATCAGCAGGCTGGCGATGAAGAGGCGGCATCTAGATACTATCTAGATATAGAGCACCGGCAGGGGCGAGATCGAAGTCAGGTTGACAAAAGTGCCGCAGCCTTCCTGTCAAATTCTGTAAGGTAACGCCGTAGCATAGTCGCATGGGATTACCTCTGACTGAAGTCGCTGTCGTGAGCGATCGACGGCAACAGGATGTCTGCTGTCTGGGGCTGTTAGTAGACTCTCCGCTACCGATGTCACGTGCCCGGAGAGAAGCTGATGATCTATGCCGCCGACGATGCCGAGAGGTCGAGCGCGTGCGAAATCCTCTACGCGTGCCGGGGCAAGATCGCTGCGGACATCCGGCAAGAGGCGTCGCGCGGTCTCCCTGACGCGCAACGCCTCGCCGACCTAGAACGGGTGATGTCGCAGCTGCGCAACGACATCGTCGCTGTCCGGGCCGGCGATCGCGCGGTGACCACGCGGGTCCGCGTGATGTACGGCATGCTGGTCCGTGCATGGTATGCACCGACGTCCGCCTGACCGGATGCGTCATCGCCGCATCACGTTGGCCACATCACTGCATCACGATGCGCTACCTCCGCATCCTCGTTGCACGCATGCCGCACCATCCGTGCATCACGCCGTGGCCCGCTGGGCCACGTGATCGTGCCTGACCTTCCTGGCGTGCATGGAGCGGCTTTTTAGGGGTGTTTTTGGCCCGTGTTGGCCCCTTAACCCTTAAGCCAATCCGCCATACACCATACGCACCTAGTCAGGTGCCGCAAGTCCATGGCGCCGCTCAGTAATTGCAGAAATGATGCACGCGGTGATGTTTACCCGGCAACGACACGATGCCTCGCCGGGCCTTATCTGACGCCGTTAGGGTGTAAACCTTCGCACTACAGCGCGTGCGCGAACATGCGCGACCGTCTGCGGCGCAGGGGTCCGTCAAGGGTGTGGTTACCCGGCCAGTATTTCGATGCCGAGAGTCGGCTGAACTACAACGTCAACCGGAACTATGAGGCTGCGACAGGCCACTACCTGCAGAGCGACCCGATTGGCTTGGTCGGCGGAATGAATACGTTTTCCTACGCCTTGGCGAATCCGGCAGAACAGTCCGACCTGTTGGGTCTTGTTACAGGCGTGACCGTTTGGCAGCCGGTCGGGTGGAGTGAGTCATCATTTGGCCACATTTCGACCAACATAAACGGAACAACGTACTCTTTCGGACCGAAAGGCATGACGGTTATTCCTACCGGTAAGTACCTTTCGAAGAACAGCTTTCGCGATGGGACCGAAGTCACTCTGAACTTGACCCCAAAGCAGGAAGAAATGCTGAAAAATTCCCTCTTGCAACCCCAAGGCGACTACTCTCCCTTGAAGAATAACTGCGGCTCTCCGTTGCAACGAGGCCTCAAGTCACTCGGCATCGACACCGGAAACCAGCCGCTGCCCGTGTCACTTGGAAATCAGCTGCTCGATATGGGCGTGACCAACGGCACCATCGATCATGCTCCGTCGAATCCATCCAATGGGACAAATGCACCATGAGCGCGGTGAAAAGAATCTCACTCGTTATAAGCGCTTCGCTTCTCGTTCTCCTTGTTCTTTACGGAGTTAGCCGCTACGTCGTTTCCTGGGAGAACAATTACTCGTGGAACGAGATGGACTGGAATCAGGACGGCACCAACACACTTTCCGAAGTGCTTGAGGCCAGCGACGTCGGACGCCGGGCCGGGAGTAAGGGAGGAAAGCATTGCATCGAATACTACTCGCTCAAAGATGGATTGACCGTCCGCATGGAGTGCCCGAAGTAGATCCGTTGCTGACATCGACAACCTCCGATTCCCAGGGCAGTATCAGGACAATGAGGCGGGGTTGAAGTACAACATTAACCGCAGCTTTGATGCGGCGACGGGGCGGTATCTTGAGGTGACCCGATGGGGCTGGATGCAGGTCCGAGCACATATGGTTATGTCGAAGCTAATCCGATCAGTAAGCTTGATCCCTTTGGTTTGTGGTCTTTCTCATTTGAGGCATACCTTGGATTCGGCGGGGGCATTCAGTTCGGTCGCGATCCCGTATCTGACAAGTGGTTCTACGGTGGTCGCCTTGGTATAGGCGCTTCAATTGGTGCGTCGCTAGACCCCGCTGGAAAGCGCCCGGGTGCTGATGGGAAGGACTGAATCCACGGCTCGACACTCGGTATTTTCAACCAAGGGGGGATTACCATCGGACCAGCATCATGGAATCCAGTACAAAATTCAGTCGGCTTGAATTTGGACGGGTCTGGAAAAGGATATGAAGAAGATGGTCCGGCTGGTACCTTAACGTTTAATCGGGCCTCGGGAAAAGCGTTTGGGATTGGATGGTCGACTGGTGTTGAGGTTATAGGCCACTAGATATGAATGACTTTGTTGATAAATTTAAACAAATGCCTTGGCCGCTAAGGATTTTAACGCTGCTCTCGTTGACATCCATTCTACTTTTGGTTTCGACGGTCGTTCCTGGGGGAGCTATTGTCGGTCAGAGAAGGATTGGAATAGAGCAGTGGTGGACCAACGGAAGCGGGCTGTTGTTCACCGTAGCTGTTTGCCTGTTCACTAGCGGAGGACTATTGCTACTTAAGGCGCGGCGGCTCGGTCGAGCGGCGTACATCTCAGGATTCGCGGCGCTGTATGTTTCAGGTTATTTTATCGATTTGATCAACGGTGCGGAATATTCTAGTAAAAGCTATTTATATGACCTCTTTTTTGCAGTTTTGCAAATTGCTGCTCTGAGTGCATATTTGTTCTTAAACCAGCGCGTGAAAAAATTCCTGGTTGACTAGGAACTTGTTTCGAAGCAAATGAGCCATCTACTCCCGAGTGTAAATGCACGAATTAGTTGTTCTTCTATGGCGGGCTGGGTACTTGCGCTTATCGGAGTGCTCGTTGGAGGTACATTTCTCACGACGATGATATCTCTCGATACGCTTCACGTTGTGCGATGGGGATTTATTTGACTGTCGATATCGGGCTGCGACACTTTTCGCCTTAGCAGTTTGATGAGCCCTGCCGAAATGGCGAGGTGTCCGACGTCCCCCCGGATTTGAGTAGCGTACCCGTTTGAAGTCCAATCCCCACAAGAAGTAGATTGGATATAAACGCGTACAAAAGGATTCGCCCGGTAATCTCTAATCATCGACGACACAGCGCCATTATTCTTAGCTTTGTCATGTGTCGTATTTCTCACCCGACGGCTCCCTTCCGAAGCCCCCGCGCCAACACGATGAGACCGCCGGGCCGTCAACGGCTGACACGCAACTACTGGGAGGGCCCGCTACATCTTCCATGACTAGACAACCGGCACATCATCACTAAACGTGGTTTGGTACGCGACCGTACCAAACGCTGCACGGATCGCCGTCGCGCACGCGTTTGCGCGTCGCCAGGCCCAGCCAGCCGAAGCCCACGCCTATCGCGATGGCGACGAGGTCGACGCCCAGGACACCATAGCGACCTTCGGCCAGGCTCCGCAGCAGGCGATCGCCATGCACCGTGATGTCGAGCACGCCGACCGCGGCGCTGGCGAGGGCCGTGGCGAACAGCAGGTCGACGGCCGCGCGTGCCGGGCGGCGTAGGAAGGTCCACACCACCGCGCCGGCCAGCACGATGAAGAACACGGGCTGCACGAAGGCCGTCGGTTCGCTGCCGACGAGGGGGCCCAGCACGTTGGCGACGAAAGCCGCCGAGATCGCAAGGCAGGTGCCGATGCAGATGCCCACCGTGGCCGTCGCCATCGCACGCACTTTCAACGGCTGATCGGCCTGGCGGCGCTTGCGGCGGGATTCGATGTAGAGCAGGTTGCCCGAATAGAACAGGAAGGCGCCGGCGAGGCCGAGTATGAAGTACAGCCAGCGCAACGAGGCGTTGCCGAAGGTGCCGAAGTGCAGTCCGAAGATGGCCGAGTACGTCGCGTGGTTGGCATCGCGTGCCCCGCTCACCTGCACTCGCAGCACGTGGCCGTCCACCGCGTCGAGCGCCACCATTCCGTATTCGCCGAGCGTCTTTGTGGACGTGCCGCGTACCTCCGCGGCGGCGCCCCGGTGGCCGTAGTGCACGTAGCGCATGTAGTCGGGTTCGAAATCGGCGGCGCCGGCGCCCATGGCGGCACGGCGAGCGCGCGCGCCCAGTTCGGCGGGCGAGAGCATCGCGGCGGTGCCGCCCTTGTCTTGCGTGGACGGCAACGCGCTGGTCATGCGATCGAAGGCGCCCATGAGCTTACCGTCGAAGGCGACGGTGTTGAACGCCAGCAAGGCCACCGTGGTGAGGCATAGCAATGCCCCGGTCACGGCGAACACGATGTGGAACGGCAGGCTGAGGATGCCGATGACGTTGTGCGCGTCCTGCCACAGGCGCTTGAGGTTGTGCCCGGGGCGCAGCGCGAAGAGGTCGCGCACGAGGTGCGGCAGGTGGATCAGCAGGCCGGTGAGCAGGGCCAGGCCGTAGATGACGCTGACGATGCCCATCACGTAGATGCCGATCTCGGGGATGCCGAGGTCGTAGTGCAGCTCGTAGACGAAGTCGGCGAGGCCGTGCTCGTGGTCTTCGGCGTTGTGAGGCGTGCTCTGCGCGAGCGTCTGTGTTTTCCAGCCGTCGCTGTCGAGCCAGTAGGCGGTCACCTGTTGCGATGGGGCCTTGGGCGCGGGATACGTCACGCCGACCTGTTCGCGCGCGGCCGGATGCGCGGCCACGATGCCGTCGAGCATGAGCGCCGCGCGTCGCATGGTATCGTCGTGCGCGGCTTCCGCCTTCGGCAACGCCCAGGTGTCGATCTCGTCGTGGAACATCGTGAGCGCGCCGGCGTAGAACGCCACGAACAACGCGAAGCCGGCGAGCAGGCCCGTCCAGGTGTGCACGGTGGTGAAGGTGCGGAGGGTGGCGGCCTTCATCGTCACAATCCCGGCAGCAGCTGCTTGGCGGCGAACAGTGCGGCGAATGCCCCCGCGTTGGCGGCGGCGAGCCAGGCCCAGGCGCGCGCGCCGTTGCGGAACAGGTAGGTCGCCGCCATGACCGCGACCCACAGCGGGAAGAACGCCACATAGAAAGGCATGACCACCGCCTCGCTCGACCCCGGCCAGATCCAGATGGCCAGCGATATCACGGCCAGCGACAGCGGCAAGCCGAGCACGATGCCGGCGAAGGTCTTGGCGAGCATCAGCGGGGTTTCCGTTGGCCGGCCGGACGGAACAGCCAGAGCAGGTAAGGGAAAATCACTGCGCCAAGCATCAGCGCGCTCAGCGTTGAGAAAATGCCGGGAAGCGTGGTCTCGCTGGCGATCCAGGCGGTGAGTGCGAGAACCGCGAAAAGGCTCGCTCCTATCCTGGCGCCACGCCCCATCGGCCGCGCCAGGGCGCGCTGGTTAGGCGAGGCGAGGTAGACGAGCAGCATGGCAGTAAGCGCCGCCACGCAACCGAGGACGTTCATGGGCACGACCGTTCGAGGGCTGATTGATAATTGTTATCATTTGCGCCCGTCCGGTCAAATCGGCTCGACGTCAGCGACCGTTGCTCCGGAGGATCACCTGCATGGTTCGCGATGACACACCTTCGGCGCGCGGGCCGTCGACATAGGCCGGATCCGGTGGTGGCGAACGGTCGCCACCGTCGGCCGCTTCCTGCTCGCGTTCCGCCTTGCGTCGCTTCCAGGCGGCGAACTCCGCGTCGCTCATGTCGGCCGACTTGTAGATGACCGGCTCCGCGGGCTCGGGTCTGGTCACGGCTGGCGGCGTATGGGGCTTGTGCCGCTCGGTACGCTTCTTTGCGACCACGCGCGGTGATTCGGCCACGGGCTTCGTGGCCACGGGCTTCGTGCCGATGGGCGCGGCGGCGGGTTCTGGCGCCTGCACGACCGGTGCGGTCGATGTCGACGAGGTCAGGCGTGCCACGGCATAGCCAATGCCCCCTGCCAAGGCGAGCAAGCACGCCGCCAGGGCCAAGCGATGGCTGCGCCGAGCCACCGGCTTCGAGACCACGGACACGTGGGGTGCGCTGGACACGGATGGTCTGGGCGGCCGCGACGATGGCGCCGTCTCGATATAACGCGGGGCTGGAACCGATGCGATCTTTGGAAAGCGTTCGTGAAAGGCTTCCGAATCGATGCCAAGCTCGGCGCGCAACCGGCGGCTGTCGATCAGCGTCAGGGCACTGTCCGCCGCGATCTCGGACGCCTTTCGGCTGAACCAGCTCGTTGTGATCAGGATGCCTTGATCGACACCGGCCTGGCGCCTGACCACATTGGCGAACTCGTCGACATCTTTCCGCTCCACCGGATGCCTGTTCCATGCTTTGCACTGCACAGCAACCGTTGGCGCATGCGGATCGTCTTCGCGGCGGATGAACAGGTCGATGCCGCCGTCGCCCCGGCGTCCGTCGCCTTGCTGGGAACCGTTGATCGTGACCAGATAGCCGCGTTCGCGGTAGGCATGGGCTACTTCTTCCTCGAAGGCCCGTCCCAGCTTGATCCGCCGCTCGCGCTCCGCGGCGAACGTGCCTCTGTCGAACCCCATGGCGATCCCTGCATATGTGGCAAAGCGCAAATCGTAATGGCTTTCGGTGACCGGCAGGACACCAAAACGGCTGAGCAAGAATTAATCACTGCTCAAGTTTTGACCAACCCGTCCGCTAACTGAATATGGGGGCTGGGTGAAACTGGTGTTAAGGGCCCTCGTTAAATTAGGATTAACACCCCTGTCTGATCATCGACGTGCATCGCTGTCGTGCGCGCCGCCGCAGGAAAAGCCCGTAAGCCGTTGAAGTCGCAATCATGTTGACCAGCCTTCTCATCGCCGCTGTCGTTTCCGCCGCTGCCCTCGCCGCCGCGTCGTTACGCCGGGTGCCCGAGGGCCAGGTCTACAGCGTGCGCCGGGTCGGTCGGGCCCCCGTGCTGCTCACGGCCGGCACCCATCTCGTGCTTCCGCTCCTGGACCGGGTCACCCACAAGATCGACCTCGGTGGGCAGGTGCTGCGCTTTGAGGGCGGCACGATCTACTGGCAGGTACTCGAGCCCGAAGCGGTCGACGCCGTGATCGACGAGGCGCCGGAGCTGATCCGCCGCAACGTCGTGGCCGCCCTGCGCGACACCGCCACGGCGCATTCGGCCGATCGACGTGCGGTGGGCACGCAGCTCAAGCACGCCGTCAACGGTTCGCTGCGCAGCCGGGGCATGCTGGTCACCCGCGTCGAGCTCGACGCCGCCTGAGTCGGTCGTGCTGGCGCCGACGCGCCGGCACTTTCATACTTTGCGGCCCCCCACCCGTTACCAGGTGCCGCATGACCGCGCGCGAAGCCCTCCGTGACCAGCTTGAACGCGGTATCGCCGACCTTCGCCTCACCCTGCCCGACGAGGCGGTGGCGCGCCTGCTCGCCTATCGCGAGCTGCTGGAGCGCTGGAACGCCGCCTACAATCTCACCGCGATCCGCGACGACCGCGAGATGGTCGCCCGGCACCTGCTCGACTCGCTGACGATCGTGCCCTACGTGCGGGGTCGCTCCCTCGCCGATCTCGGTACCGGGCCAGGGTTGCCCGGCATCCCGCTGGCGATCGCGGAGCCGGCGCGCGAGGTGCTGATGGTGGATTCCAACGGCAAGAAGGTCCGCTTCCTGCGCGAGGCCATCCGCTCGCTGAAGCTCGGCAATGCCAGGGCGCTGCAATGTCGCGTGGAGGAGGTCGAAGGCACCTTCGAATGCATCACGGCGCGGGCCTTCGCCTCGCTGGCCGACATGCTCCGCTGGGGCGGGCACCTGCTGGCGCCGGACGGCGTGTGGCTGGCGATGAAGGGCAAGCATCCCGATGACGAGCTGTCCGGCGTGCCCGAAGGGTTCCGCGTGGAGGCGATCCACACCCTGGCGGTGCCCGGGGTCGAGGGCGAGCGGCACCTGGTGGTCGTGCGCCGCGCCGCGTAGACCGCCCCGCCGCTTCCGTGACCCGAAGCCATCGGTCGACGGATCGCCCGCCGGTAAGCGGGATGCTACGCTAGCGCCCTTTCCGCGCACGGCAGCTATCCACCCTCCATGGCCCGCATCATCGCAGTCGCCAACCAGAAAGGCGGCGTCGGCAAGACCACCACCTCCGTGAACCTCGCCGCGGCCCTCGCCGCGGCGAAGCGCAAGGTGCTGCTCGTCGACTTCGACCCGCAGGGCAACGCCACGATGGCCTCGGGCGTGGACAAGCACGAGGCCAAGCCCAACGGCTGCGAAGTGCTGCTCGACGAGGCGACGATCGACGAGGTGCTGGTGCGCACCGAGGCGGGGTTCGACCTCATGCCGGGCAACGGTGACCTGACCGCGGCCGAACTCAAGCTCATGGACGGCATGGCGCGCGAGCAGCGCCTGAAGGAGCAGCTGGCGACCGTCGCCGAGCGCTACGACACCATCCTAATCGACTGCCCGCCGTCGCTGCACCTGTTGACGCTCAATGCACTGACGGCCGCCGACGGGGTGCTGATCCCGGTGCAGTGCGAATACTTCGCGCTCGAGGGTCTGTCGAGCCTGCTCGATACCATCCAGGCGGTGCGCCAGCGGCTCAACCCGAAGCTAGAGGTCGAAGGCCTGCTGCGGACCATGTACGACGTGCGCAACAACCTCGGCAACGAGGTGTCCGCCCAGCTGACCCAGCATTTTGGCGACCAGGTGCTGCGCTCGATCATCCCGCGCAACGTCCGCCTCGCCGAGGCGCCCAGCCACGGGCAACCGATCCACCTCTACGACCGCGGCTCGCGCGGGGCGATCGCCTACATCGGCCTGGCCGGCGAGATCATCCGCCGTGACCGCGCCCGGACCCAGGGCCCGGGCGACGACGCCGGCGTGGACACCGCGGCGAGCCACGCCGACGACGCGGCACCGACGACGCCTTAAGGAGCACCCATGGCAGCACCGAAGAAACGTGGTCTCGGCCGTGGCCTCGACGCCCTCCTCGGCGGTGGCGCGGGCCCCGACGCTCCGCCCTCGGTGATCGAACAGGAAGGCGAGCTGCGCACCCTGCCGATCCATCACATCCAGGCCGGCAAATACCAGCCGCGCCGCCACTGGAACGACGAGGCGCTCGACGAACTGGCTGCGTCGATCAAGGCCCAGGGCCTGATCCAGCCCGTGGTGGTGCGCGCCATCGGCAAGAACAGCTACGAACTCATCGCGGGCGAGCGCCGCTGGCGCGCCGCCCAGCGCGCCTCGATGAGCGAGATCCCCGCGTTGGTGAAGGACGTGCCCGAGCAGTCCGTGCTGGCGATGGCGCTGATCGAAAACATCCAGCGCCAGGAACTCACCCCGCTGGAAGAGGCCCAGGCGCTGCAGCGGCTGATCGACGAGTTTGATCTCACCCACCAGCAGGCGGCCGACGCCGTCGGCCGGTCGCGCGCGGCGGTGTCCAACCTCCTTCGACTGATGGAGCTGCCGGCGTCCATCAAGCAGCTGCTCGACGAGAGCAAGCTGGAGATGGGCCATGCCCGCGCCCTGCTCACGCTGCCCGCGACGGTGGCCGAGCCGCTGGCGCTGGAAGCCGCCCGGCATGGCTGGACGGTGCGCGAACTCGAAGAGGCCGCGCGCAAGGCGCAGATGGCCCCCAAGGGCAAGGCGAAGTCGGCGCTGCCGGCCGATCCCAACATCGCCAATCTCGAGCGTGAGCTGGCCGAGCGCCTCGCGGCGCGGGTGGAGGTCGCCCACGGTCGCGGCGGCAAGGGCAAGCTCGTCATCCATTACCACAGCACCGACGAGCTGGACGGCATCCTCAGCAAGATCCGTTGACGGCTTTGGTGTAAGGAAAGACCGATGGCGCCGGTCCAAGGGAACGTGAACCCGAAGCAGCGCCAATACGAAGCCATGGTGCGCGCCCATTCGGCTGACCTTTACCGGTTCGCCTACTGGTTGTCGCGCTCGGAGACGATCGCCCAGGATCTTGTCCAGGAAACCTTCCTGCGCGCCTGGAAGAATCTCGACGCTCTGCGCGACGCGGACATGGCGCGGCCGTGGCTCGTGACCATCCTGCGCCGGGAACACGCCCGGCTCTACGAGCGCAAACGTTTCGATACCGTGGAATTGGACGACACCGTGCCCGAGGACGCCGCGTTTGCGAGCCCGGAGCGAAGCGGCGACGCCGCCCAGGTGCGCGAGGCCATGCGGCAGCTTCCCGACAAATACCGCGAACCGCTGGCCATGCAGGTGCTCGGTGGCATGAGCTGCGACGAGATCGCTGAGGCCACGGGCCAGCAGCCGGGCGCCGTGATGACGCAGTTGTTTCGCGCGCGCCAGCGCCTCAAGCAGATGCTCGGCGGTGGCCGGGCCAGCGCGGAGGGAGCGCGCCGATGAATTGCCTCGACTTCCGTCGCCGGATCGGCGCCGAACCACGCACCCGCGACGAGCGGTTCATGGCCCACCGTGACGCCTGCGCCGAGGGGTGCGCCGCCTTCTGGCAGCGTGCCCAGCGTTTCGAAGACGACCTCGATGCCGCCCTCGCCGTGCCCGTGCCCGACGGCCTGGCCGATCGCATCCTGCTGGCGCAGGCCACCGCGGAGCGCCGTGGCCAGGTCGGTCGCCGGCGCGCGTGGATGGCGATGGCGGCGTCCGTGCTGATCGCCGTGACGGCGGGTGGCATGTTCTGGCGCCATGTCGACCGCGCGTCGCTGCCCGCCCTCGCGGTGGCGCACATGCCCGTGGAAATGGATTCGCTGGCGATGACCGCCCCGATGAGCGACGCCGCGGTGGCGGCCGGGTTCGCCGATCGCGCCGCGCCGTTGAAGGGCCCCGCGCCCGCGGGCGTCACCTACGTGCACGATTGCATGGTGGGCCCCTATCCCGCGGTGCATGTCGTCACCCGCATGAACGACGAGCCGGTGGTGGCCCTCTATCTGCCGGGCACGATGAGCGACGCCGATGCGAGCTTCCGCCGTGACGGTTGGGAGGGGCGTGAGCTGGCCCTGCGCGGGGGCACGCTGGTCGTGATGGCGCAGGACGGCGCGAATCGCCACGCGATGGACGCGGTGGCTCGGGCGTGGCGTTCGGCCATCGAAGGCCCGCTACCCCGCGAGGTCGGCCAGATCTGAACATGTCGGCCAGGCGGCAGCCCCATCCGGCGCCGGTTGGGCGATAATGCCGCCCTTCACCTTACGCCCCGGAACCGCGATGACCGACCTCGCCGTGGTCGTGCCCGTCTTCAACGAGCGCGACAACATCCCGCCCCTCCTCGCCGAGATCGCCTCGGCCCTGCGCGGTCGGATCGACTTCGAGATCATCTACGTCGACGACGACAGCACCGACGACAGCGTCGCGGTGCTCACCGCCGCCCGGGCGACCTATCCCGAACTGCGCATCATTCGCCACGTGACCCGCAGCGGGCAGAGCACGGCGGTGTGGAATGGCGTGCGCGCCGCGCGCGCGCCCTGGGTGGCCACGCTCGACGGCGACGGCCAGAACGACCCTGCCGATATTCCCAAGCTGCTCGCCGCCCGCGACGGCGCGGCGCCCGACCTGAAGCTCTTCGCCGGCTGGCGGGTCACGCGCCGCGACAGCTTCAACAAGCGCATCTCGTCGAAGGTGGCCAACGCGGTGCGCTCGCGCATGCTGCGCGACGACACCCCGGACACCGGCTGTGGCCTGAAGCTGTTCGAACGGGACACGTTCCTTCGCCTGCCCTACTTCGACCACATGCACCGCTACCTGCCGGCGCTGGTCAAGCGCGCGGGTTTCGCCAGCCAGAGCGTGCCCGTGGGCCATCGTCCACGCACGGCCGGCACGTCGAAGTACGGCATGCTCGACCGCCTCTGGGTCGGCCTGGCCGATCTTCGCGGCGTCGCGTGGCTGATGCGCCGGGCCAAGGTGACGCGCACCGAAGAAATCTGAGGCCATCCGCCTCCCCCGATGCCGTTCACGGCGTGGTCCGCGCTGCGCGCCCGAAGGTTCGCGGGCACGATCCGTCGGCAGGAGCCCGACCCGCGGGCGATCAAAGGGCCTGGAGCCGATCGTATCGGCGATTCAGCGCACGGGCAGCGCGCGAGGCTCCCACCGGGCCAGCGCTTCTTCGGTCTTCTCCCGGCCCAGCGCGATCAGTTCGCGGGCCCGGTAGAACTCGTACACCGTCGACACGTTGCGTGGCAGTTCGATGAGCAGATCGGGCTGGTACGCGGCCAGGCGCAGCCGGGACAGGTTGGCCTGCATGAGGTCCATCGCCTGGGTCATGAGCTCGAACGCGCCCGGGTCGCGCACCTTCGGCGCACCCTGGGGCAGTACCTTGCCGATCAGCCGCCCCAGCCGCGACACGTAGCCGGCGTCGGGTACCGCCGTGACGTCTTTCTCCGGCGCCTTCTGCAACTCGGCTGCACCGTCCACGCTCACCGCCATCACGTAGTCGGCGTCTTCGCGCATCAACGGCAACACGGGCAGCGGATTGAGCAGCGCACCGTCGACGAGACGGCGGCCTTCATGCGCATAGGGGCGAAAGAGCGTCGGAATGGCAATCGACGCCCGGATCGCGTCGAAGAGCGGTCCGCGGGTGAGCCACACCTCGCGCTCGCGGTCGAGGTCGGTGGCCACGGCCGTATAGGGAATCGACAGCCCCTCGATGTTCACCTCGCCGATGAGTTCGCGCAGCGCCGCCATGATGCGGTCGCCCTTGATGAACCCGCCGCCGGAGAAGCTCCAGTCCACCAGGCGCAGCACGTCGAAACGGGCCAGCGTGGAAACCCAGTCGCGATAGACGTCCAGCTTGCCCATGGCGTAGATACCGCCGATGAGCGCCCCCATCGAGGTGCCGGCGACGGCGACGATGTCGAAGCCGCGCTCCTCCAGCACTTCGATCGCGCCGATATGGGCCAGGCCCTTCGCGGCGCCGGCGCCGAGCGCCAGGGCGACACGGGGCTTGCGCGGAAGCGCACGGATGGCCGGGACCGCGCCCGGGTCGGCGATGTCGAAATCACTCATCGAACGGTCAATGCGAGGGGCCAGCCCCGTTCTGGTAACCGGAAAGCGCCAGCTGGAGCAGGATCTTCATCTCTTCGCGCAGGGGCAGCGGCGAGACGATTTCGGCATCGGGGCCGTACTTGAGGACGTCCATCAACAGCTCGCGCGAGTTGGAGTACGGCACCTTCAGTTCATAGCGGCCATCGGGCATCCACTCGCCCTTCTGCTGCGAATGCCAGTGCTCGTCGGCGACCCAGCGCGCGGCGTGCGACGAGAACCGGATGACCGCCCAGGCCTTGGGCTTGCCGGCGAAGATGCCGTAGCTGGAGGCGAGCAGATCGTTGAGCTCGGCGTCGTCGACGTCGCGTGCCGGCGCGTCCAGTGCCCGCGGCTCGGCGATGCGGTCGACGGCGAAACTGCGCAGCGCCTCGCGGTCGTGGTCCCAGACGTCGAGGTACCAGTTGTCGCGGTAATGGGTCAGGCGTTGCGGCGACACGGTGCGCTTGCTGTCGGCGTTGGTCGTGCGGGCGCGATAGCGGAAGGTCAGCTGCTTGCGCTCGAGCGTGGCGCCGGCCACCACCCGGAACACCTGCTGGTCCATCCGCCGCGCACCCCAGGAAATCACCCGGATGCGATCGACCGGCAACGACTTGCCGCTGCCGTGGTCGGACAGCAGCCGCTCGATGCGCGCTTTGAACGGGGCGAGCGCCCCGGCCAGCACGCCGGGATCGGAGCGGCCGATGAGCTCGTTCAGGGCCATCAGCGCGGCCAGCTCGTCGCTGGTCAGCCACAGGCCCGGCAACTCGAAGCTGTCGCCCTCGCCCGCTTCGTAGCGAAACGAGGCCTGCTCGCCCGCCACGCTCTGCACCGGCGCGCCCAGGGCGTCGCGCAGGAAGGCCACGTCGCGGTAGAGCGTGGCGCGCGAGCACTCCAGTTCGTCCATCAGGCGGGACAGCGGCACCGGGTAATGGGCCGACTTCAGCAGGCGGTGCAGGGTGAGAATGCGCTCGTAGCGGTCCATGGGTGTCGCCGGCAGGTGGAGCGGGGAAGGATGCGCTGAACAGTGTGACCGAATCGGGTGTGACGCGATTATCTACGAGGGGCAAGCATGGCGGCGGCCGGGGTCGTCCGCAAGGGCGTGGGACGACATGGGTTTGCGCCCGGGGCCGATCGGCGCAAAAATGCTGCTTTGCGATTCGTCCAAGGCCAGCCCCGACCATGGCGGAACCGAACGAAGCGTCGTCCGCCGAACTCGACCGGCACGAAATCCACGTCGACGCCAGCCACGCCCAAAGCCTGTTTTCCGTTCCGGTGGCCATCGTGCAGACGGCCACGGCCGCCGGTTACGGCCTGTGGATGGTGCTGGGCGCGTCGCTGGCGCTGGCGCTCTATCCCGACGGTCGCGGCGAGGTACTGGTGCCGCTGGCGATCGGTCTGGTGCTGGCGAGCACGGGACTGCTGGCCACCTGCCTGCGCCTGCGCTTCGCGCCGGCGTGGCACGGCTGGAACCCCGTCAAACGGATGATGCCCACGCCGGAAGGCCTGGTCGCGATGGGCAATTACCTGCCGATGCTGGCCCTGGCCGGGCTGGCGCGCGGGGGGAACGACTTCTGGGCCACGCGCCTGGCCGGCGGGGTGCTTACCCTGTGCAGCCTGGCTACGCTGGTCTACACCGCGCGCGCGGCGATGAGGCCGTTGACGCCGGCGCTGGCGGTCATCGCCAACGTGACGCCGCTGGGCCGGACGGTGTCCGCGGCGCTGGCCGGTGGGTTGTGGTTCTGGCTGTGCCTGGCCACCCAGGCGCCTGCCGCGTTGGGCGATCCCTGGCGGATGGTCCTGCTGGGCGTGGCGCTGGCGGCGGGCGTCGCCGAGGGCGCCCGCTGGCGTGCCCTTCGCCGGGTCGCCGCCGAGCGCGGCGTCGAGGCGCGGGTGGTCGGCGGGCGGTGGGGACTGTCGCTGCTGGGCAGCCGCTTCGGCATAGCCGCCCTGTCGGTGGGCCTGCCCTGCGTGCTGCTGGTGGCCCATGGCCAGCACGACCTGCCCTGGCTCCTGGCCGGCGTAGGCACGTTAAGCTGCGCCGTCGGTCAGTGCCTCGAGCAGCGGCTGTATGGCATGGCCTATCTCGCCGTCGCGGCGGAGTAGGCGAAGATACGGCGCGGAGCGCGCCATCGTTGGCCGTATGGACGGCCGCACGACAATCGGTTTCAAACACACTTCGGGTAGACGATGAAAACACTGCTTATCGCCACGCTCGTCCTCGCCGCGCTGCCGCTCGCCGCGCACGCCCAGGACGCCACCACCACCACCGCGCCGGCGCAGGATGCCAACACCAACCCCGCGCAGAACGGGGGCTGGACCGGCTCGGGCGAATTCGGTTTCGCCTCCGCGCGCGGCAACTCGCGTTCGGAAAACGCCAACGCCAAGCTGGGCCTGAGCCAGGAAAACGAGGTCTGGAAGAACAATTTCTTCCTCAACGGCCTGCGGTCGAAGGGTGAGGTGGCGGTCACGGATGCCGCCGGCAACACCATCGACAAGTTCAGCACCACGGCCAACCGGTACGACACGGGTGCCTCGGTCGGTTACAAGTTCGATCCGCGCAGTTACGTGGTGACCGCGGCGCGTTACGAACACGATGATTTCGGCGCCAACCTGTGGCAGGGCATCGTCTCGGTGGGCTACGGTTATATCGCGCTCAAGAACGAGCGCGCCGAGCTTTCGTTCGAAATCGGCCCCGGTTTCAAGCGCTACCAGCCGGCCAAGTCGGACCGCGCCGTGCTCAATCCGGACGGCTCGCCGGTGCTCGACGCCGAGGGCAAGCCGGTGAGCGAGCGCTACACGCCCAATGCGGAAAGCGAGGTGGTGGGTCGTGGCCTGGTCAACGGCAAATACCGCCTGACCGACAACACCGCGCTGGAAGACACGCTGCTGGTCGAAGCCGGCTCGAAGAACCAGTATTACCAGAACGACATCGGCGTCTCGGTGAGCATGACCAAGAAGATGGCGCTGAAGGTCGGTTACCAGATCCGCTACAACAGCGACACGCAGCCGGGCACGGTAAGCACCGACAAGCTGATGACGACGAACCTCGTCTACAACTTCTGAGCCGGTGGCGACGGGCGAGTGAGGCCGCCGCCGTGATGGCGCGGCTGGCGGCCTCACTCGTCCTACGCCGGCTGTCGCCGGATCGCCGATCCGATGGGCGGAGGCGCCCCTCGCACGCGAATCCTCAACGTTGCGGCTTGAGATACGCCCCGGCGCCCTGCGCGAACAGCAACGCCGCCACTTCATGGCCCAACGCCACCGGCCGGTCGCCCTCGATGGACGCCTGGGCGCGGATCAGGCTGCCGCTCGCCGCGTCGCCCACGAGGCCGTGCAGCGTCAGCCCCCGCTCGCCCAGGACGCACAGCGCGCCGATCGCCACGGCGCAGCTGCCGCCGAGCTGCTCGTTGAGCGCGCGTTCGGCGTCGATCGCGATCTTCGTATGCGCGTCGTCCAGCGCCTTGAGCAGGTCGATGGTGCGCGTATCGCCCACGCGTGCCTCCACGGCGATGGCGCCTTGCCCGGGTGCGGGTAGCCATTCGGGGCTGGCGAGGCGGGTGCGGATGCGATGGCCGAGGCCGAGGCGTTCGACGCCGGCGCAGGCCAGGATGATGGCTTCGTACTGACCGTCGTCGAGCTTGGCCAGGCGCGTGTTCACGTTGCCGCGCAGGTCGAGCAGCTGAAGGTCGGGGCGCAGCGCGCGCACCTGCGCCTGGCGGCGCAGCGACGAGGTGCCCACGCGGGCGCCTTGCGGCAGGTCGGACAGCTTCGCGTACTCGTTGCTGATGAAGGCGTCGGCGGCATCGGCCCGCTCGAGGATCGCGGCGAGGGTGAAGCCCGGCTCCAGCTCCGCGGGCACGTCCTTGAGCGAGTGCACGGCGATGTCCGCGCGGCCCTCCTGCATCGCGACCTCGAGCTCTTTGAGGAACAACCCCTTGCCGCCAATGGTCGCGAGCGATCGATCGAGAATCTCATCGCCCCGGGTGGACAGCGGCACCAGCTCGACCGCGAGTTCCGGATGGGCCTGCCCCAGCAGCCGGGCGACGTGTTCGGCTTGCCAGAGGGCCAGCGCGCTCTTGCGCGTGGCGATGCGAAGCGGTGCGGTCATGGGGGTCCTGAAGTGGCGCGTCGGTGTCGCGCTATTGTCCCCCAATCGTCCCCGCCGCGCCTCCGCCGCGAAGCAGTTGGCGTATCGCGGGCAGGTTGCGCCGGCTCACCTCGGGGGTGACCTCGCTGCCGTCGAGGCGGGCCAGCACCCGGCCGTCCGGCAACGTCTTCAGGCCGAGCAGGCGCTGGCGCGGCACCAGGCAATTGCGGTGCAGGCGCACCAGCCGGTCGCCGTGCGCGGTCTCGAGCTGGCGCAGCGAGTCGTCGATGAGGTGGGTTCCCCCGGCATGGTGCACTTCGACGTATTTCTCGTCGGCCAACAGGTAGACCACGTCGGCCAGCGCGATGCGCCACTCGCCGTTGCCGCTGCGCGCGCGCAACCACGCGTCCGGCGACGCGGCCGGCGCGGTCCGCGCGGCGACACGACGCAGGGCTTCGTCCAGGCGCTCGGCGCGCACCGGCTTGAGCAGGTAATCGGTGGCGCCCAGGTCGAAGGCGCGCAGCGCGTGCTGCTCGTATGCGGTGCAGAACACCACCTGCGGTCGCGTGGGCAGCGCGGCCAGCCGCTGCGCCGCGTCGGTACCGCTAAGGCCCGGCATCTCGATGTCCAGCAGCACGAGGTCGGGTCGCAGCGTGGTACAGGCCGACAGCACCGCCTCGCCGTCCGCGACGCTGCCGATCACCTCCACGTCGGCATGGCGGGCGAGCAGCGCGGCCAGCCGCGTGCGCGCGAGCGGTTCGTCATCGGCGATCAGGACGCGCATGGGCAAGATCCGGCAGGAAGACGGTGACGACGAAGCGTTGGTCGCGCACGTCGTCGCGCACCTCGGCGCGATCGCCGTAGTGGTAGCGCACCCGCTCGCGTACGTTGCGCAGGCCATGGCCGGTACCCGACGGGGCGGGCGACGGCGGCAGCGGGTTGTCCACGCACAACTGGGCACCCCCGGGAACACGGCGCGCGACGATGCGCAGCAGTCCGCCGTCCACCCGCGGCTGGATGCCGTGACGGATCGCGTTCTCGACCAGGGGCTGAAGCAGCAGGTGCGGCAAGGGCAGGGTTTCCGCCACGTCGAGGTGGCGCTCCACCCGCAGGCGGTCCCCCAGCCGAAGCGCCTCGATCTCGAGGTAGCGCTCGACCAGCCGCCACTCGTCGCCGAGCGTGCCCATGCCCTCGCGCTCGTCGCCCAGCGCCGCGCGGAACAGTTCGGCGAGGTTCTCCACGGTGCGCTCGGCCGCGACCGGATCGACGGCGATCAGCGCGGCCACCGTGTTCATGCTGTTGAAGAGGAAGTGCGGGCGGATGCGCGCCTGCAAGGCAGCCACCTGCGCCTGGGCTTCGGCGGCCACGCGGGCCTGCCACTGGGCCACCACGTAGAAGTAGCGCAACAGGCACGCCCCGAGCAGCCCGGCGGCGAGGCTGGCCTGGAGCGTGAACCGGGACGGATCCGCCGGGCCGACGCCCAGGGCGAGCCCCACGTCGAGCCAGCCCAGCAAGGCCGTCGCGAACGCGGTGAGCGTCACCAGCAGCAGCCACACGGCCGCGTACGGCCAATGGCCCGGCAAGCGCTGCATGGACGCGCGCAGCTTGCACAACGCGACGGTGAGCAGGATCGCCAGCCAGCTGGTGAACAGCACGCCCGCGCTGTAGGCGCTCCAGCCGCCGGAGGCCTCCGGCCCCAGGCGCATCAGCGTTACCGTGAGCGCGCCGACGACGAGCAACGCGAACAGCACGGGCAGGCTGCAGAAATCGGGCAGGGGTGTGGACGGGCGCGGCGCGGCGGGCATGCGGCGAG
>CAJYHU010000422.1 GCA_913774655.1 uncultured Luteibacter sp.
GCAGTCGTGGCGGGAGACGTCGAGGCCGGGGCCTGGGTGCCGCGGCCGCGTCCCCGCGACGGGCGCGCCGTCATGGCGGGCGCGGGTTCGGCGGCGGCTACGGCCCAACCCAGGTCGCGCGTGACCAGCACCAGTTGCCGGTGCAGCTCGCGCCATTCGCGCATGCGCATGAAACTCAGGAAGTGCCGCGCGCACCAGTCGCGCAACTTCGACGACGTCAGTTCCTCGGCGGCGGCGAGGTAGGCCTTCCACAGGTTGAGTACGCCGACAAAGTCCGACCTGGGGTCCGCGAACTGGGCGTGCGCCGCATCGGCCTGCCCCCGCGCGTCCGGCGGACGCTCGCGCGGATCCTGGATGCTCAGGAACGCCACGATAGTGACGAGGTCGACGAGACTGCCCAGCCGGCGCGCCTCCACCAGCATGCGCGCGAGCTGCACGTCGATCGGCAGGCGCGCCACGGTGCGGCCGATCTCGGTCAGGCGGTGACCGTCGTCGATGGCGCCGATTTCCGCGAGACGGCGGTAGCCGTCGGCGACCACCCGCGGGTCGGGCGCCTCCAGGAAGGGGAAGTCGTCCACGTCGCCCAGGTCGAGCGCAAGCATGCGCAGGATGACGTTGGCGAGCGACGAGCGAAGCAGTTCGGGATCGGTGTAGGCCGGGCGCAGCGCGAAGTCGGCCTCGTCGTAGAGGCGATAGCAGATGCCGGGCCCGACGCGGCCGCACCGGCCCTTGCGCTGGTTGGCCGCCGCCTGCGAGATGGGCTCGATGTGCAGGCGCTCCAACTGGCCGCGCTGGCTGTAGCGCTTCACCCGAGCCGTGCCGGGGTCGACCACGTAGCGGATGCGCGGCACCGTGAGCGATGTTTCGGCCACGTTGGTGGCGAGTACGATGCGTCGCTTCGGCCCGGGCCGGAACACGCGGTCCTGCTCGCTGGCCGACAGTCGCGCATAAAGCGCGAGTACCTCGGTCTCCCGGTATTGGCGGCGCGAAAGGAGCAGGTGGGCGTCGCGGATCTCGCGCTCGCCGGGAAGGAACACCAGCACGTCGCCGCGCGGATCCTCCCGGGTGATGTCGTCCAGGGTGTCGGCGATCTGCTGGGCCAGGTTGCCCTCGCCGCGCTCGCCCGGCGGCCGGTAGCGCACCTCCACGGGATAGGTGCGCCCCTCCACCGTCACCACGGGCGCGTCGCCGAAATGGGCGGCGAAGCGGTCGGTGTCGATGGTGGCCGAGGTGACGATGATCTTCAGCTCAGGCCGGCGCTGGGCCAGGCGCTTGAGGTAACCCAGCAGGAAGTCGATGTTGAGGCTGCGCTCGTGCGCCTCGTCGATGATGATCGTGTCGTAGGCCGACAGCCAGGGATCGGACTGGGTCTCGGCCAGCAGGATGCCGTCGGTCATGAACTTGACCAGGGCCTGGTCGGAGACCTTCTCGCTGAAGCGCACCTGGAAGCCGACCTTGTCGCCGACCGGGGTGCCGAGTTCCTCGGCGACGCGGGTGGCCACCGAGCGCGCCGCCAGGCGCCGGGGCTGGGTGCAGCCGATGAGGCCGGCCTCGCCGCGGCCGGCGGCCAGGCACAGCTTCGGCAACTGGGTGGTCTTGCCGGAGCCGGTTTCGCCTGCGATCACCACCACCGGGTGGTCGCGGATGAGCTTGACGATGTCGTCGGCACGCGCGGCGATGGGCAGCGATTCATCGACCTGGATCGCCGGCATGGAGGCCGCCCGGGCCGCCCGGCGGGCCACGGAGGCGGCGATATCGGCACCGAGCGCCTCGACGCGGGCCGGGTCGGGCTGGCGCGACAGGGCACGCCACCGCCCGAGCAGGCGACCGAAATCGCGGCTGGTCACGCGCGACAGGGCGTCACGCAGTTCTTTCAGGCGCGGATCGGGGACGGGCTGGCGGGGAGAACGGGTCGGAGTACTCATGGAGGAGCAAATAATAGCGTGCGTCTATCGACAACATCAGAATCGTGCATTTCAAATGCAAAGATCCGCTCGTTATGATCGTTCCGTAACGCAAACCGGAGAGTCGCAATGGCCAAAGACATCGATATCGGCATCGCCAAGAAAGATCGCGAAGCTGCCGCCAAGGAGCTGTCCCGGCTTCTGGCCGATACCTTCACGCTTTACCTGAAGACCCACAAGTTCCACTGGAACGTCACCGGTCCGCATTTCAACAGCCTGCACACGATGTTCGAGACGCAATACAACGAGTTGTGGATCGCTGTCGACGAAGTGGCCGAACGCATCCGCATCCTGGACGTACCCGCCGCCGGTTCGTACGCGGAGTTCAGCAAGCTCACCAAGATCAAGGAAGAAGCCGGCATTCCGGACTGGAAAGAGATGGTCTCGCAGCTGGTCGACGGCCACGACGTGGCCGCTGCCACCTCGCGCGAAGTCATCAAGGTGGCCGAGAAGGTGGGCGACGAAGGCACCGCCGACATGGTCACCGGCCGTCTGAAGGCCCACGAAAAGACGGCCTGGATGCTCCGCTCGCTGCTTAAGTAAGCCTGGGTTCCTCTCGGGCGGCATCGGCGCCCCCGCGCCGCTGCTGCCCCCAGAGTTCGCGGACACGGCCCCCTCTCCCACCGGGCCGCGGCACGGCCCTCCATCCCCTCGTCGCAGGACCCCGCCATGAGGGCGACGCCGCGATGGCGCGTGCGCCGTCGTGCCAGACCCCAACTGAGGCCAGCCTGACCGGGCGGACCTGCTGCCGTTGAGCCATCCCTCACCGTTCGTTAAGCTCCCACGGTTACCTCATTG
>CAJYHU010000423.1 GCA_913774655.1 uncultured Luteibacter sp.
CGCCGAGGCCTTTCGGGCCGACCCAAACACGCCGATTTTTCCACTTTAAGGCGGCTCAAGTTTTGGGAGGTGGTCAAACACGCCGATTTTTCCACTTTAAGGCGGCTCAAGTTTTGGGAGGTGGTCAGTGGTCAGTTCCATTGCCGTCGCGAATAGTGCCCATATGAGTCGTTTTGTTAAAAGTAGCAGTGGACAACCTTTTACGCATGACCTTCCCCTGGTGCTACTGGATTGCGAGGTTAAGTTGGGTTTTTGTCAGATTTCGAGATGCCTTGTGGCGAAATTCGGCAAACATGCGTAGATGCCGAATTCATAATTTATTGCGCTTCCCGCGCATGGCTTCCACCAGCGGCCCCACTGCTGCGCGCATACATCACCACAGCATCGCCAGCTACTGGATCCTCCGGCACCACTTGGCGACCGGTAGAACCGCAAAGTCTTCTGCTCCAGCGGCATTTCCACATCCAGCGCGCTGCTCTCGGCGGGGAGGCCCGCGCGCTCGACCTTGTGCAGGCGCGTGTCCGGCGCATTGGGGTAGGGAACCACCGTTGTCCCATTGATATTCAAATAGATCGGGCAACCAGCGTTTTAATAGGAAGCGTAGATCAACAGCCTGCACGGCACCACGCGTCACTGCCGTCAGCATTACTGCGGTATATGACGCCACCGCGTCGCTTTACGACGCGTAGCGATGTCGCTGCGGTACTGTGTTTCGCGAAAGCACGGAAAGTAACTTATACAATCAATATGTTATTCCAACGCCGAAGTTAACGCAGCCCGACATCGGCCCGCCGTTTCCCCGGCGGGCCAACCCGCCCGATCAATCAATCGATCGGTCGCAGCGCCTTACCCGCCGGCGCCGCGTGGTCCACGGCGATCACCACCCCATGGGCGTTCTTGTGCCAGCCGCCTTCCACGTCGATCGTCTGGCCCTTTTCGAAGAGGCCAGCGTGCTTGGCCGCCGCGTGGGGCGGAAAGCGCAGCAACACGCCGTCGTCGAGCAGCGCGCCGTGCACGTCGCCGCGCGGGCCGTGGATGGGGCGCTCGACGGTGCCGCTATAGCCCCAGCGCTCGACCTTGGCGGGGGTGGCGTCTTTTTTCTTCTTCTCGCCTTTTTTCTCGCCAGGTCCCTGGTCGATCACCGGCTTGCCAGTGGATGGCTCGACCGCGACCGCCACGAGCAGTTCGCGGTCGCGCACGCGCAGGCCGCGCACCTTCACCGAGTCGCCCGGGCGGATGCGACGGACCAGCGCGCTGGAAAGATGCGGTGGAATGTGCACCTCCATGCCGTTCTGGAACAACAGGCCGTCCATGTCGCCGTGGGGATTGAACAGCAGGCGGGCGACCTTACCGCGGGTGGCCGGGAGGTGTTCGTGGTCGATCCAATGCATGATGTGGCTCCAGCTGAAAGGGAGTCACGCTAATGTCCCGGCGTGGAGATGGACGTGAAAAACACGGCCAGGAAAACGTCCTCCCCGCTCACGCAAATTTTTGCGCCCGCCTCGGGCGGGCGGATACGAAGACCCGCGCCGGGTCAAGACTGGCGCCGGAGCGCGGTTCGCGGTATCAAGCGCCCCATGACCGATCACGAACTGCCCCCCCTCGCCATCATTATCGACCCACGGGCCACCCTGGCCGATACGGTGGCGGATGCCCTGCGCAAGCGCGGCTACGAGGTGTTCGTCGCGCAGACGCATTCGGGCGCGACCCGGGCGGCGCTCGATCATGCCCAGGTCGACTTCCTGGTGGCTGCGGTTCCCGCTCCCGGCGAGGATCGCAGCGGCGCATATCTCCAGGTCGCCCGCGAGAGCAATCCCTCGTTGCGCACCATCGTCATGTTGTCCGATCCGGACGAGGACGCCAGCGATGCGCCGATCGGCGCCATCAAGCTGCTCAAACCGTTCACGATCGACGAGCTCGACGCCGCCATCGAACAATCGCTTGCGTTGACCTTCTGACCCCACGCCGTGGTGCCGACCCGGCCACGTGCGTGCCCATCCAATAGCGACGGGCAAGCCGTCCCCTTCGCAAGAATCACGTCTTCACCGACGTGAATTCCTGCGTGCGGCGCAGCACGACCGTTATCCGACCTGGCCCACCCTGCCCTCACCGGCGCTTAACACATAACGGCGTCCTCGCGGGGCCGGGCAGCGTGCCCGGTCCCGCGAGCGCTCGCCGTCGAGGACCCCTCCCATGATCTCCCTCCCCCAAGGCTGCACGCGGCTGGGCGCGGCGATGGTTGCGCTCGCCCTCTCGGGCGGCGCGGCGGTCGCCTCCTCCGTCGGCACGTCGACGTCACGTACCACGAGCGTCGACCTGGCCAATCCGCTGGTCGGCACCGCACCGCTCGACCGGCCCGCCTGGATCGGCAACGCGCCGCCGCCGGGCGAACCGCTCTACACCGGCATGACCACGCCGGGCGCCAGCCTGCCCGAAAGCGCCACAGAGGCGGCGCCGGTGAACATCAACCCCGACCTCGGCTTCGCGACGGGCGTGCCCGTGGCCTACGACTACCGCCGGCCCACGATGTTCGGCTTCACCGGCGGCGGCTCGACGTACGGCGCGCGCGGCGCGCCGATGGTGATGCCTGTCGTCGGGGACTGGACGGTGCCACCGGATTACCTGGGCTCGTCCTACGACAAGGCCACAGAAAAAGCCTCACCGGGCTACTACGCGGTCGACCTGGCGACGTTCCGCGTTCGGGCGGAGCTCACGGCGACGCAATGGACGAGCCTCATGCGGTTCACCTTTCCCGAAAGCCGCCGCTCGCACGTGATCGTCAACCTGCGTCGCGACGGCGGGCAGGTCGAGGTGGTGGATGACCACACCGTGCGCGGCGTGGCGACCGCGGGCGGACGCGACCGGGACGCCGACGGCCCCTTCTTCGTGGCCGAGTTTTCCCGTCCTTTTGCCGCCTTCGGCACCTTCCACGCCGACGTGACGCACGTCGGCGAGGGGCTGGGACGCGAAGACGTGCAGGCGGGACGGCGGCAGGTCGCGGGCGACTATGCCGGCGCCTACGTCACGTTCGACACCCGGGCGGGCGACCAGGTCACCGTGCGGATCGCGCACGGTCACAGCGCGGCCGAGGCCGAACAGCGGTTGCATGCCCAGGACAGCGACGCGGACTTTGATCGCGTGCGTGCGAAGGCCCGCGCTATCTGGGCCGCGCTGTTCGACCGGGTTCAGGTGACCGGTGGCACCCCGAAGCAACGCATGCTGTTCTATTCCACGCTCTATCACGCGTTCGCCAGCCCCCGCATGATCGCGCGCAAGGGCGAGCACTACGTCGACGCCCAGGGCCACGACAACGTCGCCGACTACGATCATTACGGCCCGGTGCCGTTCTGGGACACGGGCCGCAACCAGATCGCCCTGCTGATGCTGCTGCAGCCGAAGGTGATCCAGGACATCATGCGCTCCGAGCTCGACCGGGCGCGCGAACGCGGTTACATGAATACCTCGTTCCACGGCGACCACGCGGTGTTGCTCTACGACGGGGCGTGGCGCCGTGGCATCGACTTCGACTACGCCGCCGCGTATGCGTACCTGCGCAAGAACGCGACCGATCCGAAGGGGCCGCGCGGTGACCTCGCCGAGTACGACAGGCAGGGCTGGATCGCCGACATCGTGCCCGAGGGCAGCCCGAGTCCGCCCTACGCGGGTGGCAAGGCAGGCGTCGCCACCACGCTGGAATACGCCTGGGACGATCACGCCCTCGCCGACGTAGCCCGCCGTCTCGGCAAGGCCGACGACGCCGCGATGTTCGAACGACGGGCAGCGAACTATCGCCACGTCTTCGATCCGTCCGTGGGCTTCTTCCGTGGACGCACGGCAGACGGTCGGTGGATTTCGCCGTTCGATCCCGGCGAGCCTTACTACAATTTCATGATGAAGGAAGCCTCGGGCTGGTCCACGCTGTGGCTCGTGCCCCACGACGTGCAGGGCCTGATCGACCTGCTCGGCGGCCGTGATGCGTTCAACGCCAGGCTCGATGCGTTCTTCACCACGCCGTATACGGCCAAGGGCATCTGTCGCGACTGCACCGGGCTGATCGGCCAATATGTGCAGGGCAACCAGCCCGACCAGCAGGCGGCTTACCTGTATGCCTGGAGCGGCCAGCCGTGGAAGACCCAGGCGCTCACCCGCCGCATCCTCGCCGACCTGTATGGCAGCGATGCCACGGGTTACGGGTATCCCGGCATGGACGACCAGGGTTCGACCTCGTCGTGGTATGTGCTCAGCGCGATGGGCTTCTATCCGGTGGATCCGTCGACGCCCGACTACATCCTCGGCAGCCCGATCTTCGACCGCGTACGCCTGACGCTGGGCAACGGCAAGGTCCTGGACATCGTCGCGCGCGACAACACCGAGCAAAACGTCTATATCCAGTCGGCGACGCTCAACGGCAAGCCCTGGAACAAACCATGGTTCAGTCATGACGACATCGCCGACGGCGCCACGCTGGTGCTGACGATGGGCCCCAGGCCGAACCCCCGATGGGGAAGCGATCCCCAGTCGGCGCCACCATCCATGTCGGCGACGCCGCGTGGACCGACGAGGAGCGAACCATGAATGACCGCATCACGATACGTCGCGCCGCCATGGCGTTGGCACTGGCCGTGTCCCTAACCACCGGCACGACGGCGACGGAGGCGGCCACCGTATGGAGCGGCGCGTCCGCGCCGCTGGCCACGCGATGGACGGACAAGGTGTCACCCGACAACGCGTTGCCCGAGTACCCACGCCCCCAACTGGCGCGCCCGTCGCTTGATCGTCCCCGCTGGATGAGCCTCAACGGGCTCTGGGAATTCGCCGTCGTCGACGGCAAGAGCCCCCCCGCGTTCGGCCATCCGATGAACGGCAAGGTACTGGTGCCCTACCCCATCGAGTCGGTGTTGTCGGGCGTGCAAACGCATGCCGACTTCATGCTGTACCGGCGGACGGTCCGTATCCCGGCGGACTTTCTCGCCGGCGGCCAGCATATACGACTGAATTTCGGTGCGGTGGCGCAGGAGGCCACGGTTTACGTCAACGGCACGAAGGTGGCGACGCACGATAACGGCTACACGTCGTTCGGCACGGACATCACCGCGGCACTGCACCCTAAGGGCGACCAGGAAATCGTGGTCGCCGTGCACGCGCCCGTCGACAGCGAAAACATCATGGTGGGCAAACAGCGCCTCACCCCCGAAGGCATTTTCTACACGGCCGCCTCCGGCATCTGGCAATCGGTGTGGCTGGAGCCGGTGCCGGCCACGAGCCTTGGCCAGCTGACCTTCGTCCCGGCCACCACGCTCGACGCGTTCACGGCCACGGCGCAGGTCGACGGCGACGCGCGAGGCGCGACGCTCCACGTCGTCGCACTGGCCGACGGTAAGCCCGTCGGCGAAGCGACCGGGCCGGCCGACAAGCCCCTTCGGGTACCGATCGCCCAGCCACGTCTCTGGAGCCCGGACGATCCGTTCCTGTACACCTTCAGGGCCACGCTCTCGCGGGGCGAGCGCCGTGACGACGTCACCAGCTATGCGGGGTTGCGCACCGTTGCCGTCCGCAAGGTGGACGGACTCAATCGCATCGTGCTCAACGGCAAGCCCGTCTTCCTGCTCGCGACGCTCGACCAGGGCTACTGGCCCGACGGCATCTACACGGCGCCGACCGACGCGGCGCTGCGCTTCGACATCGAGAAAACCCGTGACCTCGGCTTCAACACGATCCGCAAGCACATCAAGGTGGAGCCCGCGCGCTGGTACTACTGGGCCGATCGGATCGGCCTGATGGTATGGCAGGACATGCCCTCGATGCCCAACGGGCACAACGACCGGCTCACGGCGACCGACAAAGCACGCTTTCGACGGGACGTCACGTCGATCGTTCAGCAGCTCAAGGGCGAGACGGCGATCATCGGGTGGATTCCCTTCAACGAGGGATGGGGCCAATGGAGCATCGCCGCGGGTGGCGACCTCGCCAGGCAGATCAAGGCGCTCGATCCATCACGGCTGGTCGATGCCCGCAGCGGCTACAACTGCTGCGATACCCAGGGCGACACCCATGCCGGTGACATCATCGACGTGCATGACTACCAGGGTCCGGGCCTGCCGAGTCCCGACGCCACCCGCGCGTCGATCGATGGCGAGCACGGTGGCCTGACCCTCGACCTGTCCGGCCACGTCTGGCCGAACACGGCCATCAATCCTTATGGGGGCGTGAAGGACCGCGCGGCACTCAACGCCGGCTACGTCGCCAACACCGCCGTACTGCGCGACAAGGCCGCCGCCAAGGGCGTGTCGGGCAGCGTCTACACGCAGATCACCGACGTCGAAGGCGAGCACAATGGGCTCTACACCTACGATCGCCAGGTGGAAAAGGTTGACCCCGCGCAGGTGCGGGCGATCAACCAGGCGACGATCCGCGCCGCGTCGGGCGGCCCGTAAGCGCCGCGTCACGGTGAGGCCCGATCGACGGACCTCCCGGGATCACGCGGTGGTGGAATCGACCGGGCGGGTGTGCGCTGGTAACGGCGTCGCCGCGCTCCGGTCGTCGCCGTCGACGACGACGCGATTGCGTCCGGTGCGCTTGGCCAGGTAGAGCGCCGCGTCCGAGCCGCGGAACAGGCGCTGCAGGTCGTAGCCGATCGTGTCGGTGCAGGCCAGGCCGATGCTCGCCGAAATGGACACCACCACGTCGTCGACGATCAGCGGCGACGCCGCGAGCGAAAGGCGTATCCGCTCGGCCACCACCGTGCCCTGCAATCGCGGCGCATCCATCAGGAACATCCCGAACTCCTCGCCCCCGAGGCGACCCAGCAGGTCGGCCTTGCGCAGCTGGCCCTTGCAGATCGCGACCGCGTGCTTGAGCACGGCGTCGCCCACGGCGTGCCCGTGGCTGTCGTTCACCTGCTTGAAATGGTCCAGGTCGAGGAAGATGAGGCAGCCCTCGCCCGCCCTTTTTTCCAACGCCCGCAGCGCCCGCCCCGACTCGCCCATGAAGTGCTGGTGGTTGAAGATGCCGGTCAGGCTGTCGCACGACGACAACCACTTGAAGCGAAGCTGGGAGCGCTTGATCCGCACCATCCAGAACGCGATGGAGGCCAGGAGGATCGCCATCACGGTGATGTAAAGGCGGCCGGTTTCGACGGCCTTCGCATCCAGCGCCTGCTGCAGGCGCAGGATGCGGTTTTCCTTGCTCAGGCCCTCGGTTTCCAGCTTCTCGGCTCGAAAATGCTGGCTCGCCGCCTCGTAGGCGGCCGTGCGCACGTTCGCGTCGCGCAGGTAGCCCTGGTCCTGCACGACATAGTTTTCGTAGTAGAGCAACGCGTCGGCGTAATGGCCTTGCGCCTTTTCGATGGAATACAGCACGCGATAGGCAAACCGCAGGGCCTCGTTCGTGTCCCCGGGATGATTCATCGCGACGGTTTCCAGGGCCGCCTTACGCGCCTCGGGTTTGTTGCCCATGGCCTCGAAGATACGCGCGCGCGCGCTGGACAGATCGATCAGGTGCGGGAAATATCGCGCGGCCTCGATGCTGGGCGTGATCCGGCGGAGCGTCGCCAGCGCCTCATCGAGCCGGTTTTCCTCCAGCAACCGATCCACCAGTATCAGCGACATCGTATTGCTGAAGATGGGCTGGCCGTTCGTCTTGCACACGTCGATGGTGTCGAGAAGCTCGGGGCTGGACGCCATGAGCTGGCGCGCGCCCTCGAGCGCCACCACTTTCTGCACCATCGCCTCGCAGCGGGACACGCCCTTGGGCGTGGCCTTGAGCATCATGTCGGCGTAGGTCATCGCAATCTGCGGCTGCCCCGCGAACGTCAGCATCTGCGACAGGTTCGCCAGCAGAACGAAGCGAGCCGTCGGATCGGTCACGCTGGGCAAGGTATCCGCCGCCCGCGTGGCCATGGCGTAGGCTTCCGCGTATTTGCCCTGGCCGGTGAGCGTGTTCATCAACATCGCGGTGGCGCGAACGCCAAGCGCATCTTGTTGGCCACCGGCGAGGACCTCTTGCAAGGCGGCCATGGCGTCGCTGTAACGCCCTTCGTAGTTGGCCTGCCAGCCATCGAGAAAACGAAGGTATCGACGGTCCTGGGGGCTCAGCGCATCGATATCCCGATGCAGGGCGTCGAGCATCGTCAGAAAACGCGCGTGATCCGTCGTGCGTATCGCGTCGACCTGCGACAGCGGCATGCGGGACGGCGTCGTGGTGGACGCCGGTGCGGCGGTCGCTCCCGAAAACCAAAGACACAGCAAGAGCCCGGCCACGATGGACCGGGCCCGCCGGGAGCCGCTGCGTGCCGGAGCCATGGACCTCAGGTCATTTCGACGGGTCGTTGTCATCGTCGTCCGGATCGGACTGGGGCTCGCCCTGGTCGTCGTCGGGGTAGTGACTCGGATCGTCTTCGTCGCCTTCGCACCCGCCGGTCTGGCTCATATGTTCGACGTGCATCTGCTCGATACCGAGTTCCTTGGCCAGTTCGGCGCCATCGCCGTTCGCGGCGAATTCACGCAAGCCGGCGGAAGCGCCGGCCGCCTCGAGGGCCCGTGCCAGTTCGTCCGGCGATGCGTTGCGAAGCGTGGAATCGCGGCCGATGGCCTCGAGCAAGTCAACCGTGTCACGCATGGGGTATTCCTCCGTGTTCTGTGGTGGTGTCGCCCGCCGCTCGAAACACCAAGACGGTCGGATGCGATGTTTTGGCGGCAAGCCGCCGGTTCTCGTTATCGGGCTCAGGCCGTCGAAACGTTCGCGTCATCGGTGAGGTGAACGGCATCGAGCGCATCCAGGCGCGCCCGCATGCCGGCATGGGGCACCAGCTCGCGTGCCGGCGGAATAACCAGCGTTTCGTGACCGGTGAACTCGGCGGACGTCAGCTCACCCAGGGTGACGCGCTGCACGTGCGGCTGTTCCACGGGCAACGTCGGCGCACGATAGACGATGACGCCATGGTCGTTCGGGTAATCCTCGCGAAGCCGCTCCACCAGGAGCTCGCGATAGGCATCAGGCGTGCGAAACCGACCGAGCGAGCGATCGCCCACCACGCCCAGTTGCCAGAGCACCACCGTACCGGCGGTATCGAGCGTTCGCTCGAAGAAAAGCAGCTGGCTCGCTTCCAGGTGCTGGCAACCGGCGCGGCCCGGGTCGATACCCAGGTCGGCGTAGAGGCAATCCTCGGCCGAAATGCCCGGCTCCATGTGCGCGACGAAGCCTTCGGCGCGCGCCACCTCGATCACCTTGTGCGGCGACCAGGCGAAAATGCCGGGATGGCCGTAAAAGACGGCGCAAACGCGCTTACCCGCACGCACCTGCGTCATCATCACCTCGACCCACTCGCGGTAGGTCTTCATACGCGACTTGCCGGGCCGGTAGAGCGGCGTGAGGCTACGGAACACGGGGTTGAGACGCTGCAACCAGAGTTCGACCACATGGTCAGACAACGCGGCCAGCACGATGTCGGCGTTTTCGATGTAGCTGCGTGCCATCGGCGTCAGGTGCGCGCCGAGCGTGATGCCCATGCCGACGCAGGCGATGCTGCCGCGGGGCGTTTCCTTCGATATCGACACGGCTGAAGTCATGAATCCGAACACGGCATGGTAATAACAACGACACACGCCCCGGCGTGACGCCCCTCGTGAGACGCTCCGTGGCCCCCTGAACACACGCCACCATAATGCGACAGAAGTCCCGTTTTCGGCAAAGCATTCACGTGAAGGTGACGATAGCGATCTGATATACGATTCGTATACGATCCATGTATCATTTTTTCGAGGGCACGCCATGGGCATCGTCAACATCGACGATGAGTTGCACGATCGGATCCGCCGGGCGTGTACCGTCAGCAGCCGCTCGATCAACGCCCAGGCCAGCTTCTGGATCCGGGTCGGCATGCTCTGCGAGTTAAACCCCGCCATGAGCTTCCAGGAGATCGTCGCGCGCGAGTTACGCAACGCGGGGGTCGTTCCCCAGCCCCTGTCGGACGGGACGGCGAGGTAATCGGTCCCTGGCGGGTGCGCACCCGCGGCGGCGAACGATGGCGGCCAGGCGAGACATCGCCCGGCCCGGTCGAGTGAATCGCTGCCAGCGTTTTTCCCTACCTCGATACCGGTTTGCGCCCCAGTGAGGGTCTAGCGTCGCACGCACCTTCCCTTGCCGGTGCACGACCATGATCAGGCTCGTCCGCGCGTTATTCCTGTCCACCCTTGTGATCGCCGCACCGGCGGGTGCCGCCGTGTGGCAACCTTCGCCAGGCCACGTCCAGGTGCCGATCTGGCCGGGACAGCCGCCCAACGCGCTGCGCGCCCCCGTGCCGGAGTCCGTCAAGCCCGGCACCGCCGCCATCCATGACGTATCGATCCCCACCCTGACCGTGTACTCGCCGACGGGGCACAACACCGGCGTGGCCGTCGTGGTCTTCCCCGGGGGCGGCTACCAGATGCTGGCGATGGACCTGGAGGGTACGGAGATCTGCGACTGGCTGACCTCGCGCGGCATCACCTGCGTGCTGCTGAAATACCGCGTGCCCGGGTCCGGCCCCACGTGGGAAAACGGCAAGCGCTACTACCCGAAGGTGCAGACCGCCTTGCAGGACGCCCAGCGCACGCTGGGCCTCGTGCGACAGCACGCCGCCGAATGGCACATCGATCCGCATAAGGTCGGCGTGATGGGATTCTCCGCCGGCGGCCACCTGGTGGCGGCGGTGAGCACGCATTTCGACAAGCGCACGTACACGCCGGTCGACGATGCCGACCGGTTGAACAGCCGGCCAGATTTCGCGGTGGCGGTCTACCCGGGGCACCTGTGGATACATGAAGACGACGACAGCGACACCCGCGACGAAACGGATCTGGGGCTGCGCCCGGACATCCATGTGCGCCCCGACACGCCGCCGACCTTCCTGCTCCAGGCCGAAGACGACCATGTCGACGGCGTGGAACAGGTGCTCGCCTACGACGTGGCCCTGATGAAGGCGGGCGTGCCCACCGAGCTGCACATCTACGCCGAGGGCGGCCACGCGTTCGGGCTGCGCGCCGGTCGATTGCCGATTGGCCGCTGGCCCGAACTGGTGGAGCGGTGGCTGCACACGCTCGGCATGCTCGGTGGCTAGTTCAGCCCTGCTGGAGGATATGCCGCAACTGCCGTTCGAATTCCTCGGGCGGCTGGCCTCCCGAGATGAGATAGGTGTCGTTGACGATCACCGCGGGCACGCCGGTGATGCCCATGCGCTGCCAATGGGCTTCATCCGCGCGCACCTCAGCGGCGTAGCGGTCCGATGCGAGTACGTCGCGGGCAGCGGCGGGATCCAGGCCGGCGTCGGCGGCCGCGGCGATGAGCGCTTCGTGGTCGCCCGGATCGGCCTGCTCGGTGAAGTTGAGCGCGAACAACCTGCGCTTGAGCGCGTGCTGCCGACCCTCGTCCTTCGCCCACGCCAGCAACCGGTGCGCATCGAACGTGTTGTAGATGCGGCTGTCGTCGGAGGTGTTCATCGTGAAACCGACGTCCGCCGCGCGCGCCTTGATGCGCTCGCGGTTAGCGCGCACGTCGGCGGCGGGCATGCCGTACTTGCGCACGATGTGTTCGAGCACGTTCTCGCCACCGGCGGCCATGGCCGGGTTCAACTCGAAGGGATGGAAGGTGATGTCCGCCGTCACCTCGTCGCCAAGGGCACCCAGCGCATGCTCCAGGCCGCCCAGGCCGATGACGCACCAGGGGCAGGCGATGTCGGAAACGAAGTCGATCTTGAGCTGGCGAGGCACG
>CAJYHU010000424.1 GCA_913774655.1 uncultured Luteibacter sp.
TCACCGTCGCCGAGCAGCGCGTTGCCGATCGAAAAGCGAAGCAGCGCGCCGTCGCGGGGGCCGCCGATCTGCGTGCGCAGGCGCTCGACGAGCGGATCGCTCATCGCAGGCCCGTCCGTCCGCGCCAATACTCTTGCGGAAACAGCAGGGTGGGTTGGGCCGGCTCGTCCGGCACGCGACCGGACTTGAGCGCATCGAGGGTGGGTGCGTCCCAGATCATCAGCCAGCCGGTGCGCGAGGGCTGGATGAGCCGCGCGAAGCGGAACGCTTCAGCCGGCGGATGCCGCTCGTAAGACACGATCAGCCCGTTGGGATGATGCGTGGCGAAGTCGTGCAGCGAATCGCCGTCGTGGATGGCGTCGTCGTCATCGTCGTCCGGCGCGGCGGTCATGCCAGGGAGCATGTTGATCCGCGCGATGGGGTGCATCAGCCGGCCGGCGAAGTGGTATTGGCCGTTGTACTCGGTGCCGAGGTTGCCGATCGGCTGGCCCGCGGCATCGGCCTGGCCCAGGAAGGCCGAGGCGGGCGCGAGGTCGTAGCGGTACCACAGGCCCATGGTGAACAGGGCATTGAGCGCCACCGTGCCGACCAGGCCGGCGAACGCCAGGCGACGCATCTCGCCGCGGCCACGCAGGAGCAGCAGCGCGCCGAGCACCACGAACACCACCGCGAAGAAGCGCGCGTAAGGTGCCATGCCGGTGAGCCAGATGTTGTCGGGGAATCGCGTGGGCACCACCGACGGCATCGCGAACAAGGCAACGGCGAGCAGGAACGCGCCGACCGACAGTGGCCACGTGCCGAGCGCGTAGTGCGTGGCGAGGGTCTTATGGCGTTCGCGAAGGTCGGCCACGCAGGCGGCGACCAGCAGGATGACGCCAGCCAGTTCCGGCAGCAGGTAGTAGAGCTGCTTGCCGCCGATCAGCGAGAAGGTCAGCAGCGCCGGCAGCAGCCATGCCACGAGGAAGCGCAGGCCAGTCTCGAGCGGCTGGCGCATCAGCGCCACGAACAGTGGCACGAACACCAGCACCGCGAGCACCTTGCCGACCCAGGCCGGGGTCGAGGCGACGGTGGCGCAGAGCAGCAGCACCACCAGGGCCACCGCAGCGACCCCGACCGCGGCACCGGTGCCCGGGCGCCACGGCTTGCGCAACAGCGCGGTCGGCAGCGCCACGATGCCGCGCAGCCAGCCGCTGAGCGGAAAGACGATCACCGGCAGGTAGAGCAGGTAGAACCAGGCCGGACGGGCATGATTCTGCAGGCCCTGCGTGTGCTTGGACACGACGCGGCCGGCGGTCTGGGTAAAGAACAGACGCTGCCGGTAGGCCTCGCCGCCCGCCTCGCCCGCAGGGATCGCCCATGCCAGCAGGATCGCGAAGCCGCCCAGCAGCGCGAGCAGGCCAAAGCCGTACCAGCGGGCCTTGTTCTGGCGTGCCCAGTCGTTCCACAGGGGGCCGAACAGCAGCGGGAACAGCACATGCACGACCATCACCGGGCCCTTGGTGAGCAGACCGGCGCCGACGACGAGCGCGAACAGCCACCAGCGCGGCTGCGACCGGGTGGCGCTGGGCACGAGGCAGAGCAGGGCGGCCAGCACCCAGACCACGAGGAGCACCTCGTACATGATCTGCAGGCCGAACAGGAACGAGTACGACAACGCCATCAGCAGCCAGGGCGTGGCCTTGGCCACCCAGGGCCGCGCCGGAAACAGGCGGCTGGCAAGCACCGAGGCGAGCACGAGCTGGGCGCCGCCGAAGATCACCTCCAGCACGCGCGGCCACACGTCGTTCACCCCGAACGCGGCCCATCCCGCGTGGATCATCCAGAAAAGCAGGGGCACCTTCTCGCTGTAGGGCTCGCCGTTGATATACGGCACCAGCCAATGCCCATGCGCCCACATTTCCCATGCGACGGCGAGCGTGCGCGTGGAGAACATCGGCATGGGGCCGTGCGAAAAGATGGCGAGCAGGGCCATGACCGTCCACAGGGGCAGCCAGGGCCACAGGGCACGAAGGTGTTCCGAGCGGGTATAGGCGCTGATGGACAAGGGCGTCGTCACCGTTGAAGGACCATGGATTCTAAACGCAGCACGCCAACAGAGGCTGACCCCCCGTTCGTACGCCGTGCCAGGTGGCGGCGACGTCGAGGCCTGGTCGTCAGGCCGGACCCCAGTACCCGATGCGGCGGCGGATCTTCAGCTTGCGCCAGAAGTTCAGCGGCTTGCGACGCGGGTTGCGGGCCCCCTCGGCGATGAAGGCGTCGATCGCGTCGAGCACCCGCTCGCTCGAGCGACCGTCGCGGTAAGGATGAATGGCGTTGGCGTAATCGTCGATCGCCTGCATGAGCTCCGGCGGGCGCGACAGGGCGCGCTGGATCGCCGGCTCGAACTGCGCCGGATCGTCGATGTCGATCAACTGGGGCCCCGGGCGACGGTTCTTGAACGTGACCACCGGCTTGCCGGTGAGCAGGAACTCGTTGAGGGCCGAGGAGGTGTCCGAGCACATCATGTCGGCGTCGCCGAACAGTTCGAGGATGTTGTCGTTCTCGGCAAAGCGAAGGTAATCGTTCTGCAATGCCTTGAATTTCGCGGTGGTTTCGGGGTTCATCTTCGGGTGGAAGGTGACCACGAAGCGGTAGCGCCCATCGCGGGAAAGCGCCTTCACCTGGTCGTAGAGGATTTCGGCCGCACTCCACGAGGGCGAGAACGTGGAGTGGTAGAGGATCACCGGCGGGCGCTGCACCGGGGGCACGGGACGCCGGCCGATCTCGCCCATGTAGGGATCGAGCTTGGGCCAGCCGGTTTCCTTGACCGCGAAATGGC
>CAJYHU010000425.1 GCA_913774655.1 uncultured Luteibacter sp.
GCCTACGCAGCGGCGCCACGGTGGTGCAGGACGACGAGGCATTCCGGGGGCTGGTGCGGTTGTTCGGCAACGGCGGTTTTTTCGCCTTCCATGGGTGGTACTGGTCGCGGCGGTTGGGTTCGGTGCGGGTCTACGCGCGAAACCGCGAGCGCGGCGTGGTGGTCAGGCTCGCCAACGGCAAGCCCGTGCTGCTCGGCCCCGACGAACCTGACCGCCTGGTCGCCGCCCTCCGCGCGGCCGCCGCTGCGTAGGCGTGCTGGCGCATGCTTCGGCGATAGGTGCCGCCGCCCGGTTGTTGGGCCGGTTGGCATTCCTCGGCGCCCGCCCTTTCGCTAGCGAACACGATGCCGACCGACGCGCGTCCTGCCCGATCGCTCAGGCCTTGCGCCGACGCAGCGCATAACCGATGCCCAGCAGGGCGAACCAGGCCGGGCTGGCGATCAGCGCCTGGCGGGTGTCGGTCTGCAGCGACAGCAGTACCAGCACGAATGCGAAGAACGCCAGGCACACCCAGCACATCGCCACGCCGCCGGGCATCCGGTAGAGCGACGCCGCGTGCAGTTCCGGGCGCTTCTTCCGGTAAACGATGTATGCGCAGAGGATCAGCGACCACACGAACATGAACAGGATCGCCGACAGCGTCGTGACCAGCGTAAAGGCCGTGACCAGGTTCGGGATCAGGTACACCAGCATCGCCCCGCCCAGCAGGCACAGGCACGAGAAGAGCAGGCCGTTCGACGGCACCGCCGCCCGCGACAGGCGACGGAACGCGGCAGGGGCGTGATCCTCCTGCGCCAGGCCGTACATCATGCGGCTGGTGGAGAAGATGCCGCTGTTGGCCGAGGAGGTGGCCGAGGTGAGCACCACGAAGTTGATCAGGCTCGCCGCCGCCGGGATGCCCGCCAGCACGAACAGTTCCACGAAGGGGCTCTTGCCCGGCAGCACCTGGCGCCATGGCGTGACCGACATGATCACGATCAGCGAGAACACGTAGAACAGGATGATCCGCACCGGGATCGAGTTGATGGCCTTGGGCAGGTTGCGTGTCGGATCGGCCGTTTCCGCCGCCGTCGTTCCCACCAGCTCGATGCCCACGAAGGCGAACACCGCGATCTGGAATCCCGCGAAAAATCCGCCGAGGCCCATGGGGAAGAACCCGCCGTCGTCCCACAGGTGGGTCAGCGAGGCCACGTGCCCGTCCGGCGAGCGGAAATGCCAGGCGATCATGCCGAAACCGGTGACGATCAAGGCGCAGATCGCCACGATCTTGATCAAGGCAAACCAGAACTCCAGCTCGCCGAACAGCCGCACCGTGGTCAGGTTCAGGGCGAGCAGCAGGCCGACGCACAGCAAGGCCGGAATCCACGGCGCCAGCCCGGGAAACCAGTACTGCGCGTACGAGGCGATGGCGATCACGTCGGCGATGGCCGTGATGATCCAGCAGAACCAGTACGTCCAGCCGCAGAAGAACCCCGCCCAGGGGCCGAGCAGGTCGGTCGAGAAATCGATGAACGACTTGTACTGGAGGTTGGACAGCAGCAGCTCGCCCATCGCGCGCATCACGAAGAACAGCATCACCCCGATGATGAGGTAGACCAGCAGGATCGACGGCCCGGCCAGGCTGATCGTCTTGCCCGAGCCCATGAACAGGCCCGTACCGATCGCGCCACCGATGGCGATGAGCTGGAGGTGGCGGTTGGAAAGGCTGCGCCGGAGATGTTCGGCCTGGTCGGGCGGAAGGGACATGGCAAACGATCCGTAGGACGTGGCGAAGCCGAGAACATACGGGGGCGCCACCGAACCGGCAAGGACGCGCACACGCACGCCCCGCCGCACGCGACGGGGCATGAGGACCTGGCGGTGATCAGCCCATGACGCGGGCGAGGGCGGCGATCAGCGTCTTGCGGTCATAGGGCTTGGAGAGGTACTCCATGCCTGGGGTCAGCCAGTCGTGCTGCTCGCGCGCTTCGCCCGAGGTCACCAGCACGGGGATATCGCGATGGCGCTCGGCGAGGTCCCGACCGCTCAGCGTGCCCGGCATGCGCAGGTCGGTGAACAGCACGGCGGGGGTCTGCGTCTGCAGCCAGGTTTCCGCCGCGTCGCCGTTGGCCGCCGCATGCACGTCGTGACCCTCGCCCTCCAGGATCATGGCGGTGAGTTCGCGAATGGTGTCGTCGTCTTCGACTAGGAGGATCGTGGCCATGGTGTTCCGGGACGGTAAATCGGGGGTGGGGAATTAACCATTGACGCGTGAAGAATGCGTCAAAAACCCGCTGTGGCAAGCGCTATTCCATTGCGCCACGAGTCCACGCATCATAGCGTTTTCCAGGGGGTCTTATGTCCGAGCTCAGCCAGCGCACCATCGACGCCATCCGCCGGAACGAAGCCCCGCTGCTTGCCAGTTGGTCCGCGAACCTGGAGCACTCGGGCGCCTCTCGCGACATGCGCATTTCGCACGCCGAATTCGATGCGCAGACCCGTGAATTCCTGCGTCTGGTCGTCGTCGGCTCGAGCACCGGCGATGCCGCATCGCTGGCCAGCAACGAATGGAGCGAAACGCGCGCTTTCCTCGAAAAGCTCTCGCGCAGCCGCGCGCAGCTCGGCTTCGACTCGCAGCACACCGCCAGCTTCATCTTTTCGCTGAAGCGCCCGCTGTTCGAACTGTTGCAGAAAGAGTACGCCGATAACGCCGAAGCGCTCGCCGCCCAGCTCTGGGCCGTGTCCGAGCTGCTCGACGCGCTCGGCATGCATACGATCCGCACCTTCCAGAAGTCGCGCGAAGAAGTCATCGCCCGCCAGCAGGAAGAACTGCTCGAGCTGTCCACCCCGGTGGTCAAGCTGTGGGACGGCGTGCTGGCGCTGCCGATGATCGGCACGCTCGATTCCCAGCGCACCCAGGTGGTGATGGAGTCCCTGCTCCAGCGCATCGTCGAGACCGGCTCGGAAATCGCCATCATCGACATCACGGGCGTGCCCACGGTGGATACGCTCGTCGCCCAGCACCTGCTCAAGACGGTGACGGCCATCCGCCTCATGGGTGCCGACGCCATCATCAGCGGCGTGCGACCGCAGATCGCCCAGACCATCGTGCACCTGGGCCTGGACCTGCAGGGCATCGTCACCAAGGCCAACCTCGCCGATGCGCTCGCGCTGGCGCTGAAGCGGTCGGGTTACGCGGTGGGCAAGGCGGGCTGATTCCATGGACCGCATCCCCATCCTGCGCATGGGCGAGTTCCTGCTCGTCACCATCCAGGTCGACATGCACGACCAGCTCGCGCTGGCTCTGCAGGACGATCTCTCCGAACGCATCAGCCGTACCTCGGCACGTGGCGTCCTCCTCGATATTTCCGCGCTGGACATCGTCGATTCCTTCATCGGCCGCATGATCAGCACGATCTCCGGCCTGTCGAAGATCATGGACGCCGAAACCGTCGTGGTGGGCATGCAGCCCGCCGTCGCGATCACCCTGGTCGAACTGGGCCTGACCATGCCCGGCGTGCTCACGGCGCTGGACGTGGAGCGGGGCATGAACCTGCTACGCGAACGCGTGCAGACCCAATGACCGCCGCCTCCAGCGGTTCGCATCCGGTCCGCACCGAGCAGGACGTGGTGCTCGCGCGCCAGCAGGTGCGCAAGCTGGCCGTGTCCAGTGGCCTGCGCCTGGTCGACCAGACCAAGCTGGTGACCGCCGCGAGCGAACTCGCCCGCAACACCGTGATCTACGGCGGTGGCGGCGACATGGACTGGGAAGTGGTCGAAGAAGGCATCCGCAAGGGCGTCCGCCTCGTGTTCCGCGACGAAGGCCCCGGCATCCCCGACATGAAGCTGGCGATGACCGACGGCTGGACTTCCGGTGGCGGGCTGGGCCTGGGCCTTACCGGCGCCCGGCGCCTGGTCGACGAATTTTCGCTCGAGAGCGCGCCCGGCAACGGTACCCGCGTGACGATCTGCAAATGGAGCTGACCCACGCCGGCGAGCCGACGCTCATCATGGCCGTGGAGGACGGCACGCAGGTCGGCCAGGTCCGGCGCGTGGCGAAGCAGGTGGCGGAGCAGATCGGTTTCGACGAGGCCGATGCAGGCCGCGTGGCGCTCGTCGCCACCGAGCTGGCCGGTAACGTGCTGCGCCATGCGCAGGGCGGGGAGATCCACGTGGCCATCGTACCGGGCCACGGGGCGATGGGTGTGTCGGTGACCGCGGTGGACCGCGGCCGGGGCTTCGACATGACCACGTGCCTGCCCGACGGTTACTCCACGGCCGGTTCGCGTGGCGAAGGGCTCGGGGCGATCCGTCGCCAGTCGCAGGTGATGGATGCCTACGCCGATCATCGTGGTTCGGTGGTGCGGGCGCGACTGTATCCGCGCGGCGTCACTCATGCGGATATTCGCTTTGGCGTGACCCAGCAGGGCCTCGCCGACGAGCCGGCGTGCGGCGATGGCTGGGCGCTCGCCTTCGCGGGCGACGCGACCTGCGTGGCGCTGGTGGATGGTCTCGGCCACGGCCACGCCGCGCACGTGGCCGCCGCCGCGTGCGTGGGGGCTTACGTGGAAGCGCCCGACGGGGATCCCGTCGACCTCATGGGCCGCCTCGGCACCGCCATGGCCCCGACCCGGGGTGGCGCGGTGGTGCTTGCCCGCCATGCCGGCGATGCGCTGCGTTACTGTGGCATCGGCAACATCTCGGGCAGCCTGCACGATCGCGACGGCTCCCGGGGCCTGGCCTCGCACCCCGGCATCGTGGGTACGGCCGCACGTCGCGTGCAGGCGTTCGATTTCAAGGCCACCGCCGGCAAAGTGCTGCTCATGCACAGCGACGGCCTGCAATCGCGCTGGAGCCTGCGTGACTATCCGGGCCTGGTGACCCGCCACCCCGCGGTCATCGCCGCCCTGCTGTACCGGGACTTCAACCGGGGCCGCGACGACGTCACGGTGCTGGCCATCACGCTGGAGGATCGCGCATGAGCGACATCGAGGCGCTGCGGGCCGAGAACGAGGCCCTGCGCGCCGAGCTGGACGAGACCAACCAGGGCGTGCTCGCGCTCTACGCCGAGCTGGACAACCAGGCCGCGCAGCTGCGCGAAGCCTCGGAGCTGAAAAGCCGCTTCCTGTCGTACATGAGTCACGAGTTCCGCACGCCGTTGGGGTCCATCCTCAGCATGACGCGGCTGCTCACCGATGAAATGGACGGCCCGCTCACGGGCGAACAGCGCCGCCAGGTCGACTTCGTCGCCGGCGCCGCGCGCGAGCTGAGCGACATGGTGGACGACCTGCTCGACCTGGCCAAGATCGAGGCCGGCCGCATCACGATCTCGCCCGAATGGTTCGAGTTGATGGACCTTTTCTCCGCGCTGCGAGGGATGTTTCGCCCCATCGTGGAGTCCGGGCAGACCGACCTCGTGTTTGAAGAACCCCGGGGCATGCCGCGGCTTTACACCGACGACAAGAAGCTGGCGCAGATCCTGCGCAACTTCATCTCCAACGCGCTGAAGTTCACGCCGCGCGGCGAAGTGCGCGTATCCGCGCACCTGCAGGGCGCCGACCGCGTGTGTTTCTCGGTGAAAGACACCGGCATCGGCGTGCCGCCGGAACTGCAGCAGGTGATCTTCGAGGACTTCACCCAGGTCGATTCGCCCTTGCAGAAGCGCGTGCGCGGCACCGGGCTCGGCCTGTCGCTGTGCCGCCAGTTCGCCCGCCTGCTCGGTGGCGACGTGGGACTTCAGAGCCGCCTCGGCCAGGGGTCCACGTTCCACGTCGTGCTGCCGCTGACCCTTCCCCCGCAAGAGGTGACCGATGCCCAGGGGTAAACGGCTGCTCATCGTCGACGACAACGCCGCCACGCGCTATGCGATGCGGCGGACGATGGAACGTCATGGCTACGAAGCCCTGGAGGCGGGCACCGGCACCGAAGGCCTCGCCATGCTGGCCGAGCACGACATCGCCGGGCTGATCCTCGACGTGAACCTGCCGGACATGAGCGGCTTCGACGTGGTGCGCCGCCTGCGCGACGCCCCCGAGACGCAGCTGTTGCCGGTCGTGCACGTGTCGGCGGCGTCGATCGACACCGGCGACCTCATCACCGGCCTGGACAACGGCGCGGACGCTTACCTGATCCACCCCGTCGATCCGGACGTGCTGCTGGCGACCATGCGCACCCTGCTGCGCGTGCGCGCCACCGAAGAGGCGCTGCGCGAATCCGAAGCACGGTTCCGCGAGATCTTCGTTCACATCGCCGCGCCCATCGGCGTGGTCGACGGCGAACTGACCGTCCTGGAGGCGAACGACGCGTTTCGCCGGCTCGTCGGCCAGGCGGCGTGCGAAGGGGCGCTGCCGGCCTGTTTCACCGCCGGCCAGGACGAGGCCCTGGCCCAGATGCGTGCCGCCGTGCGGGCGCGGCGGCGTTGGCACGGCATGCTCGGCATGCAGTCGGTGCTGGGCGTGCGCGAGACGGAGTGGCGTATCACGCCTTACCGCGACGGTGCCGGCCTGGTCTTCGTCGAAGACGTTACCGAACAACGTCGTCGCGAGCGGGATCACCTTGAACGCATCGACACCGCCACGACGCAGCTGGCGATCGAGATCGCCGAGCGCGAGCGCACCGAGTCGCAACTGCTCCAGGCGCAGAAGATGGATGCGCTGGGCAAGCTCACCGGCGGCATCGCCCATGACTTCAACAACCTGTTGACCAGCATCATCACCGGCATCGACCTGGTGAACCGGCAGATCGAGAGCGGCCACCCCGAACGCGTGCAACGGTTCATCGACGCCGCGCTCGGTTCGGCGCGCCGTGCCGCCGCGCTGGTGCACCGCCTGCTCGCCTTCGCCCGGCAACAGCCGCTGGACACTCGGCCCACCGACATCAACGAGCGCGTGCGGTCGCTGGAAGACATGCTCCGGCGCACGCTGGGCGAGCGCATCGGGCTCGACCTCGACCTGGACGCCGCGCCCGCGGTGGCGAGCGTCGACGCCAACCAGCTCGAAAACGCCGTGATCAACCTCGTGATCAACGCGCGCGACGCGATGCCCGACGGCGGTCATATCCGCGTGAGCACGTCGCGGGTGAGCATGCCCGGCGGGGACGAACTCGCTGCGGGCGACTATCTGATGCTTTCCGTCGACGACGACGGCGCGGGCATTCCGCCCGAGGTGATCGACAAGGTGTTCGAGCCGTTCTTCACCACCAAGCCGCTCGGCCAGGGCACGGGCCTGGGCCTGTCGATGATCTACGGTTTCGCGCGGCAGTCCGGTGGTCACGCGCGCATTCGCAGCGCGCCCGGCGACGGCACGCACGTGTCGCTGCTGCTGCCGGCCAGTGGCGCGCCGGTCGATGCGCCCGAGCCCCCCGTCGATGCGATCGAAGGCGGGCGCGGCGAGCGCATCCTGCTGGTCGAAGACACCGCGTCGCTGCGGATGATGGCAGCCGAAGTGCTGCGCGACGCCGGCTACGACTGCGTGGCCACCGGCGATACCGACGAGGCGTTGCGCCTGCTGCGCGGCGACGACGCCTTCCACCTGCTCCTGACCGATATCGGCATGCCGGGTCTCAACGGCCGCGACCTGGCCGAAGTGGCGAGGGCCTGGCGACCGACGCTGCCGGTGATCTTCATGACCGGCTACGCGGAAAACGCGGTGGACCGTTCGCGCTTCCTCGGCCGCGACATGGACATGATCCTCAAGCCGTTCGAGATCGACGGCCTGCTCGGACGCGTGCGGCGCATGCTCGGCTAGGTCGCCCCGTCCGGTGGCCCTTGCCGGGGCCAGCGACGAGGCGGGCCGGATCATCGGTGCGTCGGGGCGGGCACCGACGTGCCGCGATCGCGTCGGTGGCCGCCGAAAAGCCATGTCCACGCGCCTCGCGAACGCCTATGATGCGCGCTATCACACGCGGGGGGCGGGGCGATGGTCGAGGTCAGGGGGCCGCTGGCGGACGAGCATTTCGCCGCCGCGATGGACGACCTGCGCGAGTTTGGCGGGCTCGAACGCGACGCCCAGCTCGGCGATGCCCATGCCCAGTTCCGGGTGGGCGAGGCGTATGACACGGGTGAGCGCGTCGCCCGCGACCGCCAGCGTGCGGCGCACTGGTTTCGCCGTGCCGCCGAACAGGGGCATCCCGACGGGCAGTGTCGCCTGGCCGCGTATTACGTCGATGGCGACGGCGTGCCCCAGGATTTCGCGGAGGCGGTCAGCTGGTATCGCAAGGCGGCCGATGCCGGCTTTGCCGAGGCACAGTGCGCGCTGGGCACGCTTTACGCCCGCGGCCAGGGCGTGGAAGCCAGTCGCGCCCAGGCGCTCCACTGGTGGGGCATGGCGGCCGACCAGGGGCATGTCCAGGCGTGCGTGAACCTGGGCGTGTCGTATTACTTCGGTCGTGGCGTCCGGCGGGATGCCGAGATGGCCTTCGCTTTCTACAGCAAGGCCGTGGAACGCGGCGAGCCGACCGCGCGCGGCTACGCCGACGCGCTGTGCAGCGTGGCGCACATGTATTGCGACGGCATCGGCGTGGCGCGTAGCGCCCGCCTGGGTGCCCTCAACTACCAGCGCGCGGCGGAGATGGGTAACGCCAGCGCCCAGTTCGCGCTCGGCAAGATGTACATGGAGGGCAGCGGCGGCCTGCCGGTGGACCGCTCGCACGCGCACCGCTGGCTGAGCCAGGCGGCCGCGCAGGGCGATAGCGAGGCCCGCCAGCGCCTCGTCGCCCTCGAGACGATGCCCGAGGCGGTGCCGGCGACGCTGGGGCCGCAGGACGCCGCGGCGCAGTACGA
>CAJYHU010000426.1 GCA_913774655.1 uncultured Luteibacter sp.
CCTGTTCGTCAGGTGCCGCGGGCGGCGTCCAGCGCATCCGCGGCCACCGTATGTCCCATCGTCCGCAGAAGCACCCCGATGACGGCGATTGTGCCACCCAAAAAGGCGACGAGCACGCCGCCCGCCCACAGGGCCAGTTGGAGCTTGGTCGGTACGTGATCGAGCCGCGCCATGACGGCCTCGAATGCCGCGTCGAATCGGTTCTCCAACCCTTCGAAGCGTGCATCGGACTGGTTTTCCAGGCCTTTGAAGCGCGCATCAAACTGGTTTTCCAGGCCTTTGAAGCGTGCATCAAACTGGTTTTCCAGGCCTTTGAAGCGCGCATCGAGCTGGTTTTCCAGGCCTTTGAAGCGTGCATCGAACCTGTTCTCCAAGCCTTCGAGGCGTGCATCGAACCTGTTCTCCGAGCCTTCGAAACGTGCATCGAACCTGTTCTCCAAGCCTTCGAAGCGTGCATCGAACTGGTTTTCCAAGCCTTCGAAGCGTGCATCGAACCGGCCTTCGAGACCGTTGAAACGTGCATCGAACTGGCCGCCCATCCCGTCGAAGCGTGCATCAAAGCGGCCCTCCGCTCCGTCGAAGCGGATGTCGAACCGACCTCCCACGCCCTCCAGTTGGGAGGCCAGGCCCGTCAGCGTCGATTCAACGCGACCCAGACGGTCGCGGATCAGGCGGACGTCGTCGCGCACCTCGTCGAGGTCACGGCGCACGTAGGTCATGTCGACTTCGAGGGCGGCGAGGCGGGGTTCCATCCCTGGATGTTGCGGCGGCTCACCCGGCGGCACAACGCCTTGCCTCGGATGATCCCATTTTCGCTTGGTGACGGCCATGATCGTTGTTTCCCACCGGTGGCATCGTCTTGAGTATTCCCTGACGCGGTCCCGCCATATGTCGGCCGTGCCCGCGACCGTCACGGTCGTTTTGTCGGCCGTGGCATCCGGGGACGGCCGACCGGCTAAACTGGCGCTTTCCCGGCGGAGTGCCAGACGGTGGCCTACCTGATCGTCAAGTCGCTGCATATCGTGTTCGTCATCGCCTGGATGGCTACGGTGTTCTACCTCCCGCGCATCCTCGTGAACGTGGCCGAAGCCGCTGAGGATCCCGTCGTCGTGCGCGACCGCCTTCACCTCATGGGGCGGCGCCTCTACCGGTTCGGTCACAGCATGTTCGGCCTGGCGTTCGTGTTCGGCCTCGTGCTCTGGCTGTATTTCCATATCGCGGGCGGTTGGCTGCACGCGAAGATCGCGCTGGTCGTGGTGATGCTGGGCTACTACCTGTGGTCCGGGCGCCTGCTCAAGCGGAGCATGGCCGGGGGGGCATTGCCCACGGCCAAGACGTTGCGCCTGCTCAACGAACTGCCGGTATTCGTGTTGCTCGCGATCGTGTACCTGGTCGTCGCCAAACCGTTCTGACGCGTGAGCGACGACGGCACCATCGTTCCGGGGCTCATGGTCCTCCACGGCAACCGCCTGGAGGAATTGCGCGACGTGCTCGCCGACTGGTTGCGCCGGACGCCCCTGGCGCCCCTGGAAGACGAGCGGGTGCTGGTGCAGTCCAACGGTATTGCCCAGTGGTTCCGCATGGCCCTGGCGCGGGGCCTCGACGACGGCGGCCTCGGCATAGCCGCCGCCGTGGACGTCGAACTGCCGGGTCGGTTCCTTTGGGAGGCCTACCGCGCCGTGCTGGGGCGCGACGCGGTGCCACCGGAATCGCCGTTCGACAAGTCGCGCCTGGTCTGGCGCCTGATGCGCCTCATGCCCTCGCTGTCGCGCGAGCCGGCGTTCGAACCGCTGGCGGCGTTTCTCGGCGATGGCAGCGATGCGCGCAAGTGTCATCAACTGGCCGAGCGCCTGGCCGATCTCTACGACCAATACCAGGTGTATCGCGCGGACTGGCTGACCGACTGGGCCACGGGCCGCGACATCCTCCGCGACGCCCGCGGTGGCGCGGCGACGATGACGCCGGCCGACCGTTGGCAGGCGGCGCTCTGGCGCCGGCTCCTGGACGATGTCGGGCCCGGCGAGGCGGAAAGCCACCGTGCCGCCGTCCACGCGCGCTTTCTCGCGGCGGTGGCCGGGGACGGGGAGCGTCCCTCGACGCTGCCGCGCCGCATCGTGGTGTTCGGTATGTCGTCGTTGCCCCGGCAGACGCTGGAAGCCCTTTCTGCCTTGGCACGGTGGTCGCAGGTGTTGCTGGTGGTGATGAATCCGTGCCGTCACTACTGGGCCGACATCGTCGACGATCGAGAGTTGCTCCGGGCCGAGCGACGGCGCCAGCAGGCCAAGCCGGGCATGCCGGTCACGCCGTCCGTGGAGGACATGCATCTCTACGCCCATCCGTTGCTGGCATCCTGGGGCAAGCAGGGTCGCGACTACATCCGCTTGCTGGACGAGTTCGATCACCCCGACACGTACCGCGAACGTTTCACCGCGTGGGACCAGCGCATCGATCTCTTCGTGGAGCCGACCCAGGACACGCTCCTGGGCCAGGTGCAACGGGCGATCCTCGACCTGGAGCCACTTCCGCCGGAAAAGCACCCCCTGACGGACGGCGACACGTCCATCGCCTTTCACGTCGCGCATTCGCCGCAGCGCGAGGTGGATATCCTGCACGACCAGTTGCTGGCGCGTTTCGACGCGGCGCAAAGCGCGGGTGACCCGATCCATCCGCGCGACGTGATCGTGATGGTGCCGGACATCGAAACCTACGGTCCGCACATTGAGGCCGTGTTCGGGCGCGTGCCGCGCGACGATCCCCGTTACATCCCTTACAGCATCGCCGACCGCGCCTCGCGAGGCAGTGTTCCCCTGGTGATGGCGCTCGACATGCTGCTCGGCCTGGGTGAGTCGCGATTCGGCGCCGGCGAGTTGGCCGACCTGCTCGACGTGCCGGCGGTGCGCCACCGGTTCGGTCTTGGCGACGACGATCTGCCCCTGCTCCATCGTTGGGTGGAGGGCGCGGGGATCCGTTGGGGCCTCGACGCCCGGCAACGCGCCTCGCTGGGACTGCCCGCGCTGGAGCAGAACACCTGGGCGTTCGGCCTGCGCCGGATGCTGCTCGGTTACGCGGTCGGCAACGGCGAGGCCTGGGGCGGCATCGAGCCCTATGGCGAGGTGGGCGGGCTCGACGCCGGCCTGGTCGGCCCGCTCGCCGACCTCCTCGAAGCCCTCGGACGGTATGGCCGGCTGTTCGCCGAGCCGGCCACGCCGGACGCATGGGCGCCGCGTCTGCGTGAGCTGCTGCGCGATGTCTTCGAGCCTGTCGACGCAGACGACCGCATGCGTCTCCAGCGCCTGCATGAATCGCTCGATGCCTGGGAGTCCGCCTGCGCAGGTGCGTCGTTCGCGGAGCCGCTGCCCGTCGACGTGGTGCGTGAGGCCTGGCTTGGACAGCTGGACGACGGCGGGTTGTCCAAGCGATTCCTCGCCGGCGCGGTGAGCTTCGGCACGCTCATGCCGATGCGCGCGATTCCGTTCCGGCTCGTGTGCCTGCTCGGGATGAACGACGGCGACTATCCGCGCGTGCGCCCCGCGATGGACTTCGACCTCATGTCCCGCCCGGGTGCGTGGCGTCCCGGCGATCGCTCTCGTCGGGAAGACGATCGCTATCTGTTCCTCGAGGCGCTCCTGTCGGCACGTGACGCGTTGCACATCGGTTGGGTCGGGCGCAGCGTCCGCGACAACGGCGAACGCGCGCCCTCGGTGCTGGTCGGGCAACTGCGCGATTACCTTGACGCGGGCTGGCGAGCGGCCGATGGGGGCAGCGCCATCGACGCGCTGACCGTCGTCCATCCGTTGCAACCGTTCGGCAGGGCCTATTTCCAGGCGGGCGATCCTCGTCTTTTCACCTACGCCGGCGAATGGCGCGAGGTGCACGACGAGCGCGCGCGCGAAGCGGACACGGTGCTGACACCGCCCATCGTGAAGCGCCCCTTGTCGCTGGCCGTGCTCCGGCGTTTCCTGCGTCATCCGGTGCGCGAGTTCTTCCAGGCGCGGCTTGGCGTTCGCTTCGAACGCCCCGACGTGGCCAGCGACGACGTCGAACCGTTCGCGCTCGACGGACTCGACCGCTTCGCCATGACCGACGTCCTGCTGCGGGCCGCGCTGCGCGACGAGGCGAACGCAGACCTGTCGATCGCCGCTGCGGCGTTGCGACTTCAACGGGCCGGTGCCCTTCCGATGGGAGGGTTCGCCGCGTCCGCCCGTCGTGAGCTCACCGCCCTGGCGGAGGCGGTGCACCGACGTGTCGTCGACGAACGTCGCGCCTGGCCCCACGACGCGGGAAAGCGCGAACTGCGGCTGGTGGTGGGTGACCTCGTCATCGAGGACTGGCTCTCCGACCTGCGCGCGGACGACCAGGGGCGGCTCGCCGCCCTGCTGCCTTCCCCGGCGCCCGTGCTTGACGTCGACGGCGTCCCTCGCGCGCACCGGCTCGTCATGCCCTGGATCGACCACCTGGCCGCGCAGGCGGCGGGCTTCTCGCTCGAAACGCGGTATGTCGGGCCCGACGCGACGGTCGTCATGACGCCGCTCGATCCCGGTACCGCGAACGCGATGCTTGGCGTGCTCGTCGGCCTCTGGCGACAGGGCATGACCGGTCCGCTGCCGGTGGCCCTGAAAACGGCGTTGGCCTGGCTGGCGGGCGATGCGGACGACGCCGCCCGGCGCGCCCGTGCCACCTACGACGGTGCGGGCGATCGCTCGCGCGGCGAAGTGGATGGCGATCCTTACCTCCTGCGTGCCTGGCCAGACTTCGACACGATGCTGGATGCGGGCTTCATGGACGTGCTGGCGCCGTATCGTGATTTTCTGGCCGCACTGCGGGTGGAAACGACATGACCACGCCGATCGAAACGTTGCGCCCGCTCGACATGCCGCTGGAGGGCATCCGGCTGATCGAGGCCAGCGCAGGCACGGGCAAGACGTGGACGATCGCGGCGCTCTACGTGCGGGCGATGCTCGGTCACCGCCTTCCGCAGCCGCTCCTGCCGCCACAGGTTTTGGTGGTGACCTTCACCGAGGCGGCCACGCAGGAGCTGCGCGAGCGCATCCGGGCACGACTGGGCGAGGCCGCCGCCGCGTTTCGCTCGGGGCAGGGCGGCGACGCGTTTCTCGCCGGGCTGGTGTGTGAGTTTGCTCCGGATACGCATGCGGCCTGCGCGCGCCGGCTCGAGATGGCCGCCCAGTGGATGGACGAAGCCGCGATCTTCACCATCCACGGCTGGAGCCAGCGCATGCTGATCCAGCATGCCTTCGGCAGCGGCCACGCATTCGCGCAGACGCTCGAGCCCGACGAGACGGCGTTGCTTGCCGATTGCGTACGCGATTACTGGCGCCAGGCGTTCTATCCGATGGATGAACCCGCGCTCGCCCCGGTGCTGGAAGCCTGGCGCACGCCTGATGCCCTTCTGGCGGACCTGCGTCCGCTGCTGTTGGGGGGTGAGGCTGTTTTACGCGTCAATGGCGACGTGCTCGCCGACGACGTCGCCCTCGATGACCTCCTCGCGCGACGATGCGCCTGGGACGACGAGAACCGGCGGCGGCTCGAGGCGGCGGCGCAGGCATGGCTTGCCGACGCGGCGCGCATCGAAGCGATCGTACTCGAGGCGGTGCGCGACAAGGTGCTACACAACGGCTGGTACAAACCCGATCGCGTGCCCGCCGACATGGCCGCGATGCGACGCTGGGCCGCCACACGCGACGCGAGTGGTTTCGACGTCTCCCGTTATGCCGCTTCCCGACTGGCCAAGGCGACCGGCAAGGGCAAGGCGCGGCCGGAACACCCGGCGTTTGCCGCCCTGGAGCACTGGCACGCGTGGCAGGCGGGCAAGGTGTCCGTGCAGCACGCGATCCTGGCCGACGCCCTCGTGAAAGTGCGCGAGCGGCTCGCCGCGCAGAAGCGCCGGCGGTCGCAGATCGGTTTCGACGACCTGCTGCTTCGCCTCGACGCGGCCCTGGCGTCGCCAGGCGGGCACATGCTCGCCACGACGATTCGCCAGCAGTATCCCCTGGCGTTGATCGACGAGTTCCAGGACACCGATCCCCTGCAATACCGCATCTTCCGCGCGATCTACCGAGAGGCGCCGGACGCTGGGCTGTTGCTCATCGGCGATCCGAAGCAGGCGATCTACGCGTTCCGTGGCGCCGATATCCACACCTACCTGTCGGCGCGTTCGGAGGCCCAGGCACCGCACTACAGCCTCGACACCAACCATCGCTCCAGCGCGGGGATGGTCGACGCGGTGAACGCGCTGTTCTCGCACGCCGAATCCCATGCGACCGGCGCGTTCCACTTCCCCGACCGCGGCCTGCCGTTTTCACCCGTGAGCGCGCGGGGACGGGCCGAGCGGTTCCTGCTCGACGGCGAAACCCAGGCCGCCTTGCACCTGTGGTTGCTCGACGACGAGGTGCCCATTGGCGTGCGCAGCTACCGCGAGCAGATGTCGGCCGCGTTCGCCACCGGCATCGTGCGGTTGCTCGATGCGGCCCGGGTGGGACGTTGCGGGTTTCTCCGGGACGACGGGTCGCTACAGCCGCTGGTTCCCGCAGATATCGCCATTCTCGTGCGCAGCCATAACGAGGCTCGGGAAGTACGCGCGGCGTTGGATGCACGTGACGTGCGCAGCGTGTTCCTGTCCGACCGTGATTCCGTGCTCGATAGCGACGAGGCGGCCGACGTGCTTTTCTGGCTCCGCGCGGTGGCCGAGCCGTCGTCGGATGTCGCGATGCGCGCCGCCCTCGCCACACGCACGCTGGACCTGGGCTACGGTGAGCTGGAGCGCCTCAATACCGACGAAGCGCACTGGGAACGGCGCGGCCAGCAGTTTTTCGCCTGGCGCGAGGTCTGGCGTCGCGCGGGCGTGCTGGCGATGCTGCATCGGCTGCTGCATGACTTCGACCTGCCGGGGCGCCTGCTCGGCACCAAGGGCGGCGAACGTCGCCTGACCAACCTGCTGCACCTGGCCGAACTGTTACAGCAGGCTGCCGCGACGATCGAGGGCGAACAGGCGCTGATCCGCCACCTCGCCGAACGCATCGCCGATCGCTCCGGGCACACCGGCGACGAGCAGATCGTGCGCCTGGAGAGCGACGACGACCTGGTGAAGGTGGTCACCATCCACAAATCCAAGGGCCTGGAATATCCGCTGGTGTTCCTGCCCTTCATCTGCGCGGCGGGCGGCACACGAGCAGGGCAGGGCTATCGCTACCACGATGGCCACGGTGCGCAGGTCGAGTTGCTATCCGCCAGCAGCGACGCGGCGGGCAATGCCGTGCGCGATGCGAAAGACGCGGCTGAGCGCGCCGCGCTACAGGAAGACCTGCGCCTGGTGTATGTCGCCCTGACACGCGCGCGGCACGCCTGCTGGTTGGGCGTCGCCCCGGTCTGCTATAACACCGCGCGCAAGCCGCAACTGCACCGGTCCGCGTTTGGGCACCTGCTCACCGGCGGCACCGAGATCGACAATGGCATGCTCGAAGGACTCTTGAGGGTCTTGGCCCGCGCGAGCGAGTCGATCGCGGTTGACTACATGCCGGCGCCCTCGGACGAACGCTATCGGCCGCCTCGCGAGGCGGTGCGCCCGTTGCCGGCGAGGATGCCGGTCGCGAGGTCCGCCGACGCCTGGCGCATCGCGAGCTACAGCGCGCTGCGTTACGACGAAAGCGAGGTACCCGAAACACCGGCGGACGACGTCATCGTGGAATACCAGGCCGAAGCGGTCGCCGAGCCGCTGCGCGCGGCGACCATCCACGGCTTTCCCCGGGGCGCGGATGCCGGCACCTTCCTGCACGATCTGCTCGAATGGGTGGCTGAGGAAGGGTTTGCCGCGATCGCCGCCGACCCGCCCCGCTTGCGCGACATGATCGCCCGGCGTTGTGAGCGGCAGGGCTGGACGCACTGGATCGACGTGCTTCTGGAATGGATGCTTGGTTTGCTGCGCATGCCCTTGGCGCTGCCCGGCGGTGGCACGCTCGCGATGGCATCGCTCGACGACCCGCGCCGCTACCGTGCCGAGATGGAGTTTCTCTTCGAGGCGCGTGGCGTGGACACGTTGGCCCTGGATCGTATCGTCCGCGACGACACGCTTGGGGGCGAGGCACGGCTGCCGCTGTCGTCGGATCGGGTCAACGGCATGCTCAAGGGCTTTATCGACCTGATCGTGGAACACGACGGGTGCTGGTACGTCGTCGACTACAAGTCCAACTGGCTCGGCGTCGACGAGCGCGCGTATACGGTCGCGGCGATGCGCCGGTCGATCCTCGGCTCGCGCTATGAGCTTCAATACGCGTTGTACCTCCTCGCGCTGCATCGCTTGCTGCGCGCCCGGCTGGGCCAGGCCTACGATTACGAGCGCCACATCGGTGGCGCGATCTACCTCTACCTGCGCGGTGTCGATGGCGATGGCCATGGCGTGCATGCGGAGCGTCCACCGAAAGCCATGATCGATGCGCTCGACGCCTTGTTCGCCGGGGCGGGCGCATGACGACAGACATCCATGCGTGGCTCGATCTCGCCGTGCACGAAGGGCACCTGCGCTCGGTGGATCGCGCCTTCGCACGGTTTCTCGCCACCCTCGATGCATCGGCGGATCCGCGCGTACTGGCCGCCGCGGCGATCGCGAGCCGTGAGCTGGGCGAGGGGCATATCTGCGTCGGCGTGGAGACGATCGCGTCGATCGAGCCATGGCTTTCCGGCGTCGTCGATGGCCTGAAGGGTTCGCCCCTCGTGGCGGGTCCGGACGGCGATCCGGCCACGCCGCTCGTGCTCGACGAGGCGCTGCTTTACCTTCGCCGGTTCTGGCGCCATGAAGTGCAGGTCGCCGAGGCGATCGTCCACCGGCTCGCGCCGGTGGAGACACCCGACGAACTGAGCGGCGAGATCGCGCGTTTGTTCCCCACGGGCGACGCCGGGCCGGACTGGCAGAAGATCGCCTGCGCGATCGCCGCGCGTGGCACGTTCACCGTGATCACCGGCGGTCCCGGCACGGGAAAAACCACCACCGTGGTGCGCCTGCTCGGCCTGCTGCAGACGCTGGCGTACCGGCGCGGCGAGCCACGCCTGCGCATTCGCCTCGCTGCGCCCACGGGCAAGGCGGCCGCACGCCTGAATGCGTCCATCGCGGCGCAGATCGAACAGCTCGACGTCGAACCGGCAGTGAAGCAGGCGATTCCCGCCGAGGTGGCGACGCTGCACCGATTGCTCGGCAGCCGTCCGGATAGCCGGGCGTTTCGTCACGACCGCGACAACCCCTTGCACCTGGACGTGCTGGTGATCGATGAGGCGTCGATGATCGATCTCGAACTCATGGCGGCCACGCTCGACGCGTTGCCGCGGGGCGCACGCGTGGTGCTGCTGGGCGACAAGGATCAGCTGTCCTCGGTCGAGGCCGGCGCGGTGCTCGGCGATCTCTGCGCGCGTGCCGACGGCGGGCACTACGACGAAGCAACGCGCGACTGGCTTTGGATAACGTGTGGCGACGACGTGTCGCCGTGGAGCGACGGCGATGCGCGGGCGCTCGACCAGCGCGTGGTCATGCTCCGCCACAGCCGCCGTTTCGGTATGCACAGTGGCATCGGTGAACTCGCTGCGGGGATCCACCGAGGCGACATGGACGCGGCGCGGCAGGCTTTCGCAGGGGCTGGCGGCGATATCGCGCTGCTCGCGCCCTCTGCTGTCGCCGTCGCGACGCTGGCGATCGATGGACGTGGTGGCGCGCCCGGCTATCGCGCGTGGTTTGACTGGATCGAGCGCGAACGGCCAGCGGCCGATGCGCCGTTCGTTGACTTCGAGGCCTGGGGCGCCGGCGCGCTACGGGCCTACGCACGGTTTCAGCTGCTGTGCGCATCGCGCCACGGCGACACTGGCGTACCCGAACAGAACGCGCGAATCGAGCAGGGCCTGGTCGATCGGGGCTACATCGATGCCGGGCGCGACTGGTATGAAGGGCGACCGGTGATGGTCACGCGCAACGACTACGCCATCGGCCTCATGAATGGCGATGTGGGCGTCACGCTGTGGGTGCCGGATGGACAGGGCGGCATGGCGTTGCGGGTCGCATTCGGCGTGCTGGATGACCAGGGGCGCGAGCGGACCCGTTTCGTCGTCCCCAGCCGGTTGTCGGCCATCGAAACGGTTTATGCGATGACGGTGCACAAGTCGCAGGGTTCGGAGTTTGAACATGCCGCGCTGGCCTTGCCGTCGGAGCCATCGCCGGTGCTGACGCGGGAATTGCTTTATACCGGCGTGACGCGTGCCCGCACGCATTTCACGCTGCTGGCGTCTGACGACATCGTGGCGTACGCCATGGGGCGGAAAACGAAACGGGCTTCCGGATTGCTTCGTCGTCTTCTCTGATGGGCGTCAGCGCGGGTGGGAGGGGACCCTGTCCGCGAACCCTCAAGGGGGCGGCGACGGCGCGAGTGACGCCGTGGCCGCCCTGGTTCTAAACCCCGTAAAAATCCACGTACCACCGTGCGAACCGGGCGACGCCTTCATCGACGGCGGTCGACGGGGCGTAACCCACGTCCCGCCGCAGCGCCGACACGTCGGCCCAGGTGTCAGGCACGTCGCCCGGCTGCATCGGTAGCAGGTTTTTCTCGACGCGACGGCCGAGATGCTTTTCAAGCAGGGCGATAAAGTCGAGCAGTTGCACCGGCTCGTCGTTGCCGATGTTGTAGACGCGGTAGGGCGCCGACGAGGTGCCGGGGTTGGGCGCCACGGGATCGTACGCGGGATCGGGCTGGGCGGGATGGTCGAGCGTGCGGATCACGCCTTCGACGATGTCGTCGATATAGGTGAAATCGCGGCTGTGCTGGCCATGGTTGAACACGTCGATGGGCTCGCCGCGCACGATGCGCTTGGCGAACAGGATCGGCGACATGTCCGGGCGGCCCCAGGGCCCATAGACGGTGAAGAAGCGCAACCCGGTCGTCGGCAGGTTGAACAGGTGACTGTAGGTGTGCGCCATCAGTTCGTTGGATTTCTTGGTCGCCGCGTAGAGGCTCACCGGGTGGTCCACAGCGTCTTCCACCGCGAAGGGCATCTTGCGGTTCGCGCCGTATACCGAACTGGAGGACGCGTAGACCAGATGCCCCACGGCATGGCGGCGGCAGGCTTCCAGCACGTTGACGAAGCCCACCAGGTTGCTCTGAACGTAGGTGTGCGGATGCGTCAGGGAATAGCGCACGCCGGCCTGGGCGGCCAGGTTGACGACACGTTCGGGCTGGAACCCGGCGAAGGCCGCGTCCACCGCGGCCTGCTCCGCCAGGTCGGCGCGCCGGTGCGTGTAGCCGGGGTGCGTCGCGAAGCGGGCGAGGCGGGCTTCCTTGAGCGCCGGGTCGTAGTAATCGTTGTGGTTGTCGAGGCCGAAGACCGTATCGCCGCGTGCGAGCAGGCGTTCGGTCAGGGCCGCGCCGACGAAACCGGCACTGCCGGTAACCAGGATGCGCATGGGCTCGCCCAGGAAGAAGAGAAGACGCCCCATTGTAGCGGAGCCCGGCGTTGACACGGCGCGAGGCCTGAACTAGCTTTCCCGGGTATTCACGAGACGAAGGTGGCCCGCGGCAACGCCGGCCGAGTGTGCGACATGCGGACTACCAGCGCCCCAACCTGAGCCCCTCGCCACGTCTTCGACACCACCGAAGGGCGCCTGGCGCCCTTTTTGTTTGTCCGGAAAACCGTTCCCATGATCCAGATCACGCTCCCCGATGGCAGCCAGCGTCCGTTCGACCATCCCGTGTCCGTGCAGGACGTCGCCGCCTCGATCGGCGCCGGTCTCGCCAAGGCAACGCTCGCCGGCAAGGTCGACGGCACGCTGGTGGATGCCAGCTTCACCATCGACCGCGACGCCGCGCTCGAGATCGTCACCGACAAGAGCCCCGAGGCGCTGGATATCCTGCGCCATTCCACGGCCCATCTGCTCGGCCAGGCCGTGCAGCGCCTCTTCCCGGGTGCCCAGGTCACCATCGGCCCGGTGATCGACAACGGGTTCTATTACGACTTCGCGTACGAGCGGCCCTTCACCCCCGACGATCTCGCTGCCATCGAGGCCGAGATGGAAAAGATCGTCAAGGAGCAGATTCCGGTCACCCGCTCGGTGAAAGACCGCGACGACGCGATCCGCTTCTTCCGCGGGCTGGGCGAGGAGTACAAGGCGCAGATCATCGAGTCGATCCCCGCCGGCGAAACGCTCTCGCTCTATACCCAGGGCGAGTTCACCGACCTGTGCCGCGGCCCGCACGTGCCCAATACGGGCAAACTGCGCGCGTTCAAGCTCATGAAGGTCGCCGGCGCCTACTGGCGCGGTGATTCCAACAACGAGATGCTCAGCCGCATCTACGGTACCGCCTGGCTCAACGACAAAGACCTCAAAGCCTACCTGGTGCAGCTGGAGGAGGCGGAAAAGCGCGACCATCGCCGCATCGCCAAGGAACTCGACCTGTTCCACCAACAGGAAGAAGCCCCGGGCATGGTGTTCTGGCACCCCAAGGGCTGGGCCATCTGGCAGACGGTGGAGCAGTACGTGCGCGGCGTGTACCGCAAGAGCGGCTACCAGGAAGTGCGCGGTCCGCAGATCATGGACGTCAGCTTGTGGAAGAAGTCCGGCCACTGGGACAACTACCACGAGAACATGTTCTTTACCGAGTCGGAAAAGCGCACCTATGCGCTCAAGCCGATGAACTGCCCGGGCCACGTGCAGATCTTCAACGCCAACCTTCATAGCTACCGCGACCTGCCTATCCGATACGGCGAATTCGGCGGCTGCCACCGCAACGAGCCGTCGGGCGCCCTGCACGGCATCATGCGCGTGCGCGCCTTCACCCAGGACGACGGCCACATCTTCTGCACCCCGGCGCAGATCGAAGCCGAGGTGGCGGCGTTCCACCAGCAGGCCATGCAGGTCTATGCCGACTTCGGGTTCGAAGACATCGCCATGAAAATCGCCCTGCGCCCGGAGAAGCGCATCGGCGCCGAAGAGGTCTGGGACAAGGCCGAGGATGCCCTGCGCAAGGCGCTGTCGACGGCCGGCGTGACCTGGGAGGAACTGCCGGGCGAGGGCGCGTTCTACGGCCCCAAGATCGAATACCACATGAAGGACTCGATCGGCCGCACCTGGCAGGTGGGCACGATGCAGGTCGATTTCATGATGCCCGAGCGTCTCGGGGCGGAATACGTCGACGAAAACAGCCAGCGCCAGCACCCGGTGATGCTGCACCGGGCCATCGTGGGTTCGATGGAGCGGTTCATCGGCATCCTCATCGAGCACCACGCGGGCTTGCTTCCGCCCTGGCTCGCCCCCATCCAGGCGGTGGTGTTCGGCATTACCGACGCCCAGGCCGATTACGTTCGCGAGGTAGCGCAAGCCCTTGTCGGGCAAGGCTTCCGGGTGGACGCCGATTTGCGCAACGAGAAGGTCGGATATAAAATCCGGCAGCATACGATGCAGAAGGTGCCTTACCTGATCGTGGTCGGTGACCGCGAGAAGGAGCAGGGTACCGTTTCCGTACGTACACGCGGCGGTGAAGACCTCGGCAGCATGCCGTTGGCCGACTTCGCAGCGAAACTGGAGGCCGAGGTCCGTCGCTGACGCGCGGGCCCGGCATTAGGGTTCATTCTTCTGGAGGATAGCGTTATCGCTACGACCGATAACAAGGGCAATCGCAAGAACAACGAGATCCGCGTGCCCAAAGTGCGCGTGCTGGGTCCCGAAGGCGAGCAGTTGGGCATCATGGACACCCGTGACGCCATTCGCCGCGCCGAGGAGGACGGTCTCGACCTCGTCGAAATCCAGCCGAACGGCGACCCGCCGGTCTGCAAGATCATGGATTTCGGCAAGTTCAAGTTCGAAGCCCAGAAGAAGGCCCAGGCCGCCAAGAAGAAGCAGAAGCAGGTCGAAATCAAGGAAGTCAAATTCCGGCCCGTGACCGATGTCGGCGACTACGACATCAAGCTTCGCAAGATGCGCGCTTTCCTCGAAGAGGGCGACAAGGTGAAGGTCACGATCCGTTTCCGCGGCCGTGAAATGTCCCATCAGGATCTGGGCCAGAACCTCGCCAAGAAGATCCAGCTCGACATCGGCGAAGAGGGCGTGGTGGAGTCTTTCCCTCGCCTTGAGGGTCGTCAGATGGTCATGATGATCGGCCCGAAGAAGAAGGTCTGATCGTTTTGAACGGCGCCGTATGGCGCCGTTCTCATTTGCCCGCGAGATTCCTCGTCCCGGCGCCGTCGTTGACGCGCTTCGCGATGTAGGCAAGCTCCCGGATTCCATGTAGAATGCCCGGCTCTGCCCGCATGGATGGGCCGATCACCGTACCCGGCAGGATGGAAAGCGCAGGCGCTCAGGTGCCCGCCGCCGGCTCAGTCAGCAACCGAAGATACGGAGCATTCCGATGCCCAAGATCAAGACCAACCGGGCGGCCGCGAAGCGTTTTCGCAAGACCGCGTCGGGCAAGTTCAAGGCCGGTCACGCCTTCAAGTCGCACATCCTGACCAAGAAGTCGACCAAGCGTAAGCGCGGCCTGCGCGCTCCCAACCACGTCAAGGCGTGCGACACCAAGGGTGTGGCTCGCATGTTGCCGTATCTCTAAGGGAGGCCTGAATTATGGCTCGTGTTAAGCGTGGTGTTACCGCCCGTCGTCGTCACAAGAAAATCATCGGCCGTGCCAAGGGCTACTACAACGCCCGTCGCAAGGTCTTCCGCGTAGCGAACCAGGCCGTCATCAAGGCCGGCCAGTACGCCTATATCGGCCTCAAGCAGCGCAAGCGTCAGTTCCGCGCCCTGTGGATCGTCCGTATCAACGCCGCCGCCCGTCAGTTCGGTCTGTCCTACAGCCGTCTGATCAACGGTCTGGCCAAGGCCAATATCTCGGTCGACCGCAAGGTCCTCGCCGACCTCGCCGTGCACGATATCAAGGCATTTGGCGCGATCGCAGAGAAGGCTAAGGCCAGTCTGGCTGCGTAATCCGCTTTACCACGCGCGGTAACACCTGCCGCGCGATGATGGATGACGTGGGGAGAAGGCCTTGCCTTCTCCCCACGTTTTTTTGTGGGCCTGAAAAGTCAGGAAAACCGATGGAATCGATCGAGCATATCGACGCCTCCCTGCGCGACATCGAGTCCGCCGCCTCGCTTGAGGCCCTGGATGCCGTCCGTGTCGCCCTGCTGGGCAAGAATGGCGCGGTCACCGCCGCTCTCAAGGCCCTGGGCCAGCTCTCCGCCGATGAGCGCAAGGCGCGTGGCGCCGAGGTCAATCGCGCCAAGGAGCGCCTGGCCGATGCGATCGCCGTGCGCAAGCAGGCCCTGGAGCAGGCCGAACTCGACCGCCGCCTCGCGTCCGAGCGCGTCGACGTGACCCTGCCGGGGCGCGATGGCGACTTCGGCGGCATCCATCCGATCACGCGTGCCCTGGAGCGCATCGCCGACATCTTCGGCCGGCTCGGCTACCAGCGTGCCGACGGTCCGGAAATCGAAGACGACTGGCACAACTTCGAGGCGCTCAATTTTCCGCCGCACCATCCGGCGCGTGCCATGCACGACACCTTCTACTTCGGTGACGGCCGTCTCCTGCGTACGCACACCTCGCCCGTGCAGATCCGCTCGATGCAGGGGCGCCAGCCGCCAATCCGCATCATCGCGCCGGGCAAGGTCTATCGCAGCGATTCGGACCAGACCCATTCGCCGATGTTCCACCAGATCGAAGGCCTGCTGGTGGACGAAACCTCCAGCTTCGCCGACCTCAAGGGCACGCTGGCCGAGTTCGTCCGCGCCTTCTTCGAGCGCGACTTCGAGATGCGCTTCCGGCCGAGCTATTTCCCTTTCACCGAGCCCTCGGCCGAGGTGGATATCCGCTGGGACGCCGACGACGGCACCACCCGCTGGCTCGAGGTGCTCGGGTGCGGCATGGTCCATCCGAACGTGCTGAAAAACTGCGGGATCGATCCGGAGCGCTACAGCGGCTTCGCCTTCGGTCTTGGCGTGGAGCGCTTTGCGATGCTGCGTTATGGCGTGGGTGACCTGCGCGCGTTCTTCGAGAACGACCTGCGCTTCCTCCGCCAGTTCGCCTGATCCGCCCACCCTGTTCAACGAGTCGCTCCCATGAAATTCTCCGAAAACTGGCTGCGTGAACTGGTGACGGTCGACGCCGACCGTGCGTCGCTCGTGCATGCGCTGACCATGGCTGGCCTTGAGGTCGAAGAGGTCACGCCGTTGGGCGACCAGCTCGATGGCGTGGTCGTCGCCGAGATCGTCGACGCCGTGAAGCATCCCGAAGCCGATCGTTTGCAGGTCTGCAAGGTGAGTACGGGGCAGGGTGAGCCGCTGCAGATCGTCTGCGGTGCCCCGAACGCCCGCGTCGGCCTTCGCGTGCCCCTTGCCACCGTCGGTGCGGTCCTGCCTGGCGGTATCCAGATCAAGGCGGCAAAGCTGCGTGGCGTCGAGTCGTCCGGCATGCTGTGTTCCGCGAAGGAACTCGGCATCGACGCCGATGCGTCCGGACTGCTCGAACTGCCGCCGGACGCGCCGCTGGGCGAGTCGCTGGCAACCTATCTGGGCCTGCCCGACGCCAGCATCGAACTCAAGGTCACGCCGAACCGGCCTGACGTGCTCGGTCTCAACGGCCTCGCGCACGACGTGGCGGCTCTTTTCGGCAGCCGCGTCCTATCGATCGGCGTGGACGAGGCGCCCGTTGCTTCCGATGCTACTCGTGCGGTACGGCTCGACGCCGGTGCCGATGCCCCGCGTTACCTGGGGCGCGTGATCGAAGGCATCGACGCCAGCGCGCGGTCGCCGTTGTGGATGGCCGAGCGCCTGCGGCGCGCGGGCATTCGCCCCATCAGCGCCATCGTCGACATCACGCAATACGTGATGCTCGAACTGGGCCACCCGATGCACGCGTTCGACAACGACACGTTGTCCGGCGCCATCGTCGTGCGCCACGCTGCGCAAGGCGAAACGCTCACGCTGCTCGACGGCAACAAGGCGACCCTCGACCCGTCCTTCGTCGTCATCGCCGACGAGACCCGGCCGTTGGCCGTGGCCGGCGTGATGGGCGGCCTGGACTCACGGGTTACCGACACCACGCGCAACGTGTTTCTCGAGGCCGCTCATTTCGCGCCGTCGGCGATCATGGGGCGTGCCCGCAAGCTCGGTCTGCACACCGATGCATCGCACCGATTCGAGCGCGGCGTCGATCCGGCCCTGCCGCGCCGCGCGCTGGAGCGTGCCACCGAGCTGCTGCTGTCCATCGCGGGCGGCAAGGCCGGCCCCGTGACCGTGGCCGAGCGCGCCGAGGACCTGCGTAAGCACGCGCCGGTCCTGCTGCGCCATGCGCGCCTGCGTCGCATCCTGGGCATCGACGTCGCGGCCGCCGAGGTCTCGCGCATCTTCACCGCGCTGGGCATGGCGGTGGAGGAGGTGGCCGACGGCTGGCGGATCACGCCGCCGAGCAGCCGTTTCGACATCGAGCGCGAGGAAGACCTCATCGAAGAGGTAGCGCGCATCCACGGCTATGAGCGTATCCCCACCACCACTCCGGCCGGCAAGATCGCGCTCGCCCCGGAGCCGGAGGCCCGCCTGTCCGAGATGCAACTGCGCGACCAGCTCGCCGCACGCGGCTATTTCGAGGCGGTGACGCTGTCGTTCGTCAATGCCGATCTGCTGACGACCTGGGGCGTCGCGTCGGGCTGGGTGCCGCTGGCCAACCCGCTGTCGGCCGACCTGGCGGTGATGCGCACCTCGCTGTTGCCTGGCCTCGTCGAGGCGCTGCGCTACAACCGTGACCGCCAGCAGGAGCGCGTGCGCCTGTTCGAGGTGGCGCGCAGTTTCCACGCTACCGGCGGTGCGCCAGATGAAGTCGCTCGCGTGGCGGTGGTGGCCTCCGGCGCAGCGCGCGCGGAGCAGTGGGGCGAGGTGTCGCGCCCGGTCGACTTCTTCGACCTCAAGGGCGACCTCGACGCGCTGATCGCCCGTACCGGCGAGCCGGCACGCTGGTCGATCGACACGACCGACCTGCCGTCGTGGCTGCATCCGGGCCGGGGCGCCCGGGTGCTGCGCGATGGCCACGTGGCCGGTTTCATCGGTGCGTTGCATCCGGCGCTCGCCAAGGCGCTCGACCTGGGGGCCGACGTGCACGTCATGGAACTGGCGCTCGAGCCCCTTCTGGCACGGCGCCTGCCGAGCGCGACACGCGTGGCGCGCTTCCCCGCGGTGCGTCGCGACATCGCCGTGGAACTGCCCGAGGACGTGACCTGGGCTAGCGTCGAAGCGGCCGTGCGCGGCGCCCTTGGCGACACGCTCAAGGCGGTCCGCCTGTTCGATCGTTACGCCGGAAAGGGAATCGAGGAAGGGCGAAAGAGTCTCGCTATGGGCTTGATTTTACAGGACGCTTCACGCACCCTTACCGACGACGATGCCGACGCTCGCGTGGCAGAAGCGGTGGGGGCATTGGAGAAAACATGCAAGGCAAGAATGCGAGGATGAGATGGCGCTGACCAAGGCGGAAATGGCCGAGCGGCTTTTCCTCGACGTAGGCCTCAACAAGCGCGAGGCCAAGGAATTCGTGGACGCGTATTTCGAGGTCGTGCGCGAGGCGCTCGAGAAGGGTGAGCAGGTCAAGTTGTCGGGCTTCGGCAACTTCGACCTTCGCCAGAAAAACCAGCGGCCCGGTCGCAATCCCAAGACCGGCGAAGAAATCCCCATCTCGGCCCGGCGGGTGGTCACCTTCCGCCCCGGTCAGAAACTCAAGGTAAGAGTCGAAGGCTATGCTGGATCCAGGGAATAACACCGAGCTTCCGGCGATACCGGCGAAGCGCTACTTCACCATCGGTGAGGTGAGCGAACTGTGTGGCGTCAAGCCGCACGTGCTTCGCTACTGGGAGCAGGAGTTTCCCGCGCTCAAGCCCGTGAAGCGTCGCGGTAACCGCCGCTATTACCAGCGCCACGACGTCCTGATGATCCGCCAGATCCGTTCGTTGCTGTACGACGAGGGGTTCACCATCACCGGCGCGCGCGCCCGCCTGGAGGGCCCCCAGGCCCGCATGGAGGCGAGCATGTCGCACCAGATCGTGCGACAGGTGCGCCTGGAACTGGAAGAAGTGCTTACGTTGCTTCGACGTTGATCGGCGCTTCCGCTGGCCACATCGAAGCTGCTACAATCGTCAGCTCGTCGGGGTGTAGCGCAGCCTGGTAGCGCACTACGCTGGGGGTGTAGTGGTCGCGAGTTCGAATCTCGCCACCCCGACCATTATTCGAAAACGCCTCCGCAAGGAGGCGTTTTTTTGGTTGTTCGCGGATAACCGGAGTTATCGACCTGGCGACCTGGCGACCGGGTGGATGGTTCGATCGCGTGAGCCGTGACCGTGTTGGAGCCTTGTAGCGCCAGAGCGCGTTGCACCTGGGCGTTTGGCAGGGACACCGAAGGCTCTGGCCTCAACGCCTCATCGCCCGGGCCGGCGGCAAAGCACGTATTCCGTACCGCGTCCACGGACGTCCGCGAAGAACCTTTTTTGGGTCCATAGGCGTGCGTCGTGGCGGTGCCTCGTCCTCAGATCCGACCGTATACGTTCTCCAGCTCCTGCACTGCCGCGTTCACCCGTTCGATGCCCTCCGCCTGCCGCCCGGCGCTCTCGCCGATGGCACCGGTGACCTCCGTGACATGGTCCACCGCGCCCAGGATTTCGTCCATCGCCGTGCCGGCGTTGCCGACCATGCGCGCGCCGGTGTCCACGCGATCGCGTGCCTCGGCGATCAGCGCGTGGATCTGTCGCGACGCCGCGCCGCTGCGCGTCGCCAGCTGACGCACCTCATCGGCCACCACCGCAAAACCCTTGCCGGTCTCGCCCGCGTGAGCCGCCTCGATGGCGGCGTTGAGCGAAAGCAGGTTGGTCTGGAACGCGATGGAATCGATCAGGTCGAGGATATCTTCGATTGAGCGGGTGCTGTCCTGGATGGCGTCCATCGTACGCACCACGTCGGACACCACGCCGCCGCCGCGCTGCGCCGCGGCGCGAGCGCCCCCCACCAGTTCGCCGGCGCGATCGGCCTTGCGGGCGTTATCCATCACGGCCTGCGAGAGGGAGACGACCTCGCGCTGCAGGGTCTGCGCGGCCATGGTCTGCGCCGTGATGTCCGTGGCGTACTTCACCACGCGCACGGGTCGGCCCTGGGCGTCCAGGATCGGGTTGTAGGTCGCCTGGATCCACACGATGCGCCCGCCGCGTCCGAAGCGGCGATACATGCCCGCGTCGTGGCGGCCTTCGCGCAGGCGGCCCCAGAAGCTCGCGTAGGCATTCGAGGCCGCTTCGTCGGGGGAGACGAACATGCGGTGGTGGCGTCCGATGATTTCGTCGCGTTCGTACCCGAGCGCGGCCAGGAAGTTGGCGTTGGCGTCGACGATGGTGCCGTCCAGCTCGAACTCGATGACGGCCTGGGCGCGGTCGATCGCCCGCAGGCGGCCATCCATGTCGGCTTCGGCCCGGCGCCGCGCCGTGACGTCGGTCGCGTACTTCACGATGCCGGTAACGCGACCCGACGCGTCGTAGATCGGGTTGTAAGACGACTGGAGCCACACCTCGCCGCCGTCGCGGTTGACGCGGCGGTAAAGCCCCGTGTCGGCCTGTCCCTCGCCCAGCCTTGCCCAGAATTCGGCGTAAGCGGTGGAGGCCGCTTCCGTCGGATCGACGAACTGCCGGTGGTGCTTGCCTATGATCTCGTCGAGCCGGTAACCCATGGTCTGAAGAAACAGGGGGTTGGCATCCACGACCACGCCGTCTGGCGTGAACTCGATGATGGCCTGGACCTTCTCCAGGGCGGCGAGCTTGCCCCGCATGGCGCGTTGGCGACGGAACCACTGCCTGATCATGGACTGACCTTCAATGTGATGGACGTCTTACAATATCGGCGAAAAATTCGTGAACTGGAGCCGTTTCGTCCAAGACGCCCGTGGCGGTTCAGCTGGCAGCCGGATCGTCGAAAGCCCACGGAAAGCACTGATTCCAGGGATGCAAGCCTAAGCGGATTCGGCAAAGCCTTGGGCGGGTGTCGGTGGCGGCGTGTGGCCCTCCCGACCAGGCCGCGTCGCCGGCCCTCAAGACAGCCGGCGCCCTGCCGATAGCCCCGCGAAAGGTATCCGGGGTGGATACCCGATCCAGGGGACACGACGATGGCTTCAAAGGACGCCCGGGACCGCGCGCGCGCGGTGCTGAAGGACGCGCGCAAGAAGGTCGAAAAGCTGGCCGGCATCAAGCCGTTCCTGATCGATATCTCATTGCGCGAGAACCCGGTGGGCTCGCGCGTTGGCCAGACCATCGAGGAAAAGATGGCCATCCTGCCGCGACTGCGTGAGTTCGGTTTCGAGAATATCTCGCTCGGCACCCTCGATTACGCCATGCCGGACGAACCCGAGGTCGACGACGACTTCATGCGTCGCCTGCGTGACACGGGGGCGGATCTCCGCGGCTGCTACGCGTTCACCGCCATCGGCCTCAAGGACGCGCATGGCGTGTTCACGCCCGACCCCTCGCAGATCAAGCTGCGCGACTACGGCGTGCCGAATACGGTGCACGAAATCTATCTCAGCCGCTTCGGCATGCAGGGCATGTACGACCTGGAGACGCTCAAGCGCAGCATCCCGGCGAGCGTGCAGTGGCTGATCGACCACGTGAAGGGCGAAAACGGTGGCCCGCCGCGCATCTTCATCAACATCGTCGATGGCTGCGATGCCTTTGCCGAGCGACCGGAAGAGACCTTCGACGTGCTTGAGCTGATCGGCGGGCTGCCCGTC
>CAJYHU010000427.1 GCA_913774655.1 uncultured Luteibacter sp.
GGGTATCGGTCTGGATCTTGCCTTCGGTCGGCACCACCTTGCCGCCCTGCACGTAGTCGCTGGCGTACGTGGAGCGATTGAACGAGGCGGAGTTGTACCAGCGCAGGCCCTCGACCGGCGTCCAGACGAGCGTCAGTTCCACGCCGTGGCTGTTCACGCCGCCCACGTTGTAGAAGCGGTTGCCGCACGTGGGACCCACGGGCTGGCGCGAGTCGCAGGGGTTGTACTGAAGCAGGCGGTTGTCGAAGCGAACGTCGTAGACCGCGGCCGACGCGGCGATGTCGCCGGTCTCGATGCGATAGCCGGCTTCAAGGCTACGCGACTTCTCGGGTTTCAGCGTCGATTGCGAATTCCACACCGCCTGACTGACGGCCTGCGGCCCGAGCTTGAAGCCGCCCTGGAACATCGCGATGTTCTTGGCGAAGCTGGTAAACACTTCCTGCGCGCTGTCGATCTTGTAGCGCACGCCGAACTGTGGCAGCAGGGCCTTGCTCGCGCTGAGGCTGCCGGTGGCGAACTGGTTGTTCGAGTTGGCCGCGATCGGCTTCACCGCCGCGCCCGGCAGGGCCTGGGCCTGCGAGGTCACGTGCGGGCTCTTCACGCCCACGTCCACCGTGAGGCGATCGTCGAAAAAGCGGATCGTGTCCTGGAGATAGGCCTGGCGCGTGTTCCACACCGTGCGCTGGTCGAACACGCCCAGGTCGGGCTGCGTGTCGATCCGTCCGCTGAGGTCACGCGGGCCGGTGACGTAGCTGCTGTAGCGCGAGGCGCTGGAGATGTTGTGCTCGTACCAGACACCGCCTTCGATGCGCTGGTTGTCGATCTCCCAGCTCGCCGAGAGAATCGCGCCCGTCCGGTTGATGGTGTACAGCGTGTTGCGGAAGATGATCGGCAACTGCTGCGGCGTGCCCGGGTACGAATAGGTGCCGCTGTTCCAGTTGTGGCCCTCGCCGGCATCCTCGTGGTGGTAGACCTGGGCGTGGATCGTCACCGCGTCGCTGGGAAAAAAGTCACCGGCGAGGTAGTAGAGATCGTCGTCGCGCAGGATCTGTCCACCGGTGAACGCACCGTCGGCATCCTGGTCCGGACCGCTCTTGTCGCAGCGCTTCGCGTTGAACGTGTTGGCGTTGCAGTAAGCGCGCGAGAGGGCCTTGTTCCAGTCCGGCGCGTAGCCACCCCAGTCCCAGCCCAGGCCGCGGCGCAGTTCGTCCTTGGACAGGTAGAAATAGTCGGCCTGCGAGGTGCGCGAGGTGTCGGCGAACGCAGTGACGCGGGCCCAGTCGCCGTCCCACACGGCTTTACCGTTGAACTGCTTGGTGGTCGACTTGCCGTAGGCCTGCTGGTCGTTGAACAACCCGGACGTGGTGCGCGCGCCGGAGAGGTACATCGAGAAGCCGTGGTACTGGCCCGTGTCGAAGCGCGCGTAGGTGCGCCGGTTGTCGTCGCTGCCCACGCTCTGGGTGACGCGGCCACCCATCGCCTTCAGCGGATCGTTCGAGGTGTAGGCGATGGTGCCGCCGAGGTTGCTGGTGGACGGCGTGCCGAGGTTGCCGATGCCCTCGGAGAGTTCGGCACCGCCGAAGTTTTCGGAGATAAGGGCACGGTTGATCGAGAGACCGTTGTAGTTGTTGTAGGCGCTGTCACCGAGCGGCATACCGTCGAGGGTGTAGCCCAGGCGCGTGCCGCTGAAGCCACGCAGGCTCAGCGTCATGGACTGTTCGTTCGCGCCCAGCGCGTCGACCGATTGCGCGTTCACGCCCGGCAGCAGGTTGAGCACCTTCTGCAAGCTCGTGCCCGGGGGCAGCACCTTTTGATCCGCGGTGCGCAGACGCTGCACCTGGCGGGTTTCGCCGGTGCCGATGACGGACACGGCGTCGAGATCCTGGGCCTTGTCGCGCTTGGCGTTCGTGGTATCGGTGACGGCGGGGCTGCCGGTGTCGTCCGCATAGGCAGACGAAGCGATGGCCATGCCGAGGGCTGCGGCCAGAACGGTGTGCTTGAGCACGGGCGTGCATCCTTACGTTCGCTGGCGCGCCGCGGCGACACTCCCCTGAGTCCCGCCCATCACGCGCCGTGGAAGCGGCCCATGGTCGGGGGCAAGAATGAAAGCTTCATGACAGGTCAGATGACACAGTCCCATCGCGAGGCAGGAGCAGACCGTGTCCATGGACCCTCAGGAGGCATCGGGCGAACCAGGCCATGAACGTCATCGCAGCCATGCCGGCGGCCACCCGATCGCCGATGCGGTCGGCTCCCATCCCTTCGGTAGCGACAGCGCGGTCGGAGACTGCCTAGCGGAAATCGATGGTGGAGATCGCGCCGGCCATGTCGGGGCGGGGACGCAGGGCGACGTCCCATTCGTAGAGGTCGCACAGGCGCCGGACGATCGCCAGGCCAAGGCCGGCGCCGCCGCCGGTGGCGCTCTCGCCGCGGATACCCCGCTGGAACAGCTTCTCGGCGTCTTCCGGCTTGATGCCGGGACCGGTGTCGATCACTTCCACGCGGCCGTCGGCGACACGTACCGTCACGCTGCCTTCCATCGTGTACTTAATGGCGTTGCCGATCAGGTTGGTCAACGCCACCGACAGCACCGATGCGGGCGCGTTGACCGTCACCTTACCGTCCGACACCAGCTCGATCTCGATCGGCTTTCCGCCCATCTGCGGCCGCTGGCTCTCGATGACGTCGGCCGCCACCTTCGCCACATCGGTGGTCTCCCCGCGCGTAGGCCCGCGACGCTCCGCACGCGACAGCAGCAACAGCGCTTCGATCAGTTCGGTGGCCTGTCGCGACGCGCGTTCGATGCGTTTCAGTCGCTCGCGCAGCTTGTCGGTAAGGTCGGGCGAGCCCTGCAGAAGCTCGGTGGTGCTGGCGATGACCGCGAGCGGCGTGCGCAGTTCGTGGCTCACGTCGGAGTTGAATTCGCGATCGCGCTCCACCACCGAGGTCAGACGCGTGGCGTATTCGTCGAGCGCCACGGCCAGTTCGCCCACTTCGTCGTCGGCGAAATGCGGGGCCAGCGTTTCCGCCTTGCCCAGCCGGCGGAAATCGCGCAGGCGCCGGGCCAGGTCCGTGACCGGCCGCAGCACGCGCGACGACAGCCACACGCCCAGCACCAACGAAAACAGGCCGAAGAGAAACACCGCGGCGATCACGCTGGTCAGCAGTTGGCGCTTGCCCAGTTCGTCGCGCGATACGTCGAACTGCAGGAAGCTGATGATGCCGTCGGTACGCCGCACCGCCACCTTGTAGTGCCGGCTCTTGCCGTCACGATCGGTGTCGTAGATGTCGTGCACGCCCGAATCGAGCGGCTGCCACGCCAGCGGAGCTTTGTATATCGTGCGGTCGCTGAAGGTGGCGGCCTTGAGGATGTCGAACTGCGGCGCCTCATTCGGCCGCGTGCGCACCTTTTCGTTGAGCGCGTCGACTTCGTCCTGAAGGGCCGAGTTGATCAGCTGCTCTTCGACGCGTGCGCGGATGTTGATTGCCGCGAACGCGAACAGGGCGCTCAGCCCGAGGCCGAACAGCGTGAACGTGACGACCAGGCGGAAACGGAGCTTACGCCTGGACCGCATCCGGCTCGACCATGCGGTATCCGATACCGTGACGCGTGTGGATCAGCGGCTTGTCGAACGGCTTGTCGATGGCCGCGCGCAGCCCGTGGATGTGCACGCGCAGCGAGTCGGAATCGGGGAGCTCTTCGCCCCACACGCGCTGTTCGAGGTCCTGCCGGGTGACCACCGACGGACTCGCCTCCATCAACGCCTGCAGGAGCTTCAGGCCGATGGGGTTGAGCTGGATGCTCTTGCCCTCGCGGGTGACCGTGAGCGTATCGAGGTTATAAGTGAGGCCGCCGACCTTGAGCACGCGGCTCTGCGGACCCTTGCCGCGACGGGCCAGCACTTCCAGGCGTGCGGCGAGTTCCTGCAGCGCGAACGGCTTGGTCATGTAGTCGTCGGCGCCGGATTCGAAACCCGTGAGCTTGTGGTCGAGCGAGTCGCGCGCGGTCAGCATCAACACGGGGGTCTGCTTGTGCGCCTCGTGGCGGAGCTTCTTCGCCACATCGAGCCCGTCCATGCCCGGCAGGGTGAGGTCGAGCACGATCACGTCGAAATCGTGGACCACCGCCAGGTGAAGGCCCGTCACGCCGTCGCCGGCAAAATCCACGACATGGCCGCGATCTTCGAGGTAATCCCCGATATTGGTCGCGATGTCGCTGTTATCTTCGATGACCAGAACGCGCATTCGGCACTCCGTTGAGCGGTCGCTTATTCGTCTTAACAAGTATTGCGACCCGAAGCTTAACGGGGAACGCGTGAAGCGGACAGGAGCAAAAAGAAAGACCCGGGCGGAAACACCGCCCGGGCCGAAAGAACTACTGCCCCGATACCGTCACTCCGCCAGGCGGAATCACAGTGAGTCCTTTATAGGACAGTATCGTTTAAATCGCCGTTAACCCCTTGGGGGACCGGGCTTTGCGGGGCTTTGCGACCACGGGGCGCTCGGCCAGACGGCGGGCGCAGTGCTCGATGATGGCGCCGGCCACGTCCACCCCGGTGCTCGCCTCGATACCTTCCAGGCCCGGCGACGCGTTGACCTCCAGCAGCAGGGGGCCCCGGCTGGAACGCAGCAGGTCCACCCCCGCCACCTCCAGGCCCAGGGCCGACGCGGCCTCCAGGGCTACCCGGCGCTCGTCGGCGGAGAGCTCCACCGCCTCGGCCGAACCGCCCCGGTGGAGGTTGGCGCGGAATTCGCCCGGCGCCGACGAGCGCTGCATCGAGGCGACCACCTCGTTGCCGACCACGAAGCAGCGCAGGTCGCTGCCGTTGGCCTCGCGGATGAATTCCTGCACGAGGAAGTTGGCATAGAGCCCGCGGAAGGCCTCGATCACGCTGCGCGACGCCGAGCGCTTCTCGGCCAGCACCACGCCGGCGCCTTGGGTCCCTTCGTTGAGCTTGATGATGTGCGGGGGGTCGCCCAGCATGGCGAGGAGGTCGACCGTGTCGTCGGGGTTGTCGCCGAAGGCGGTCAGCGGCATGTCGATGCCGCGGGCCGCCAGCAGCTGCAGGCAACGCAGCTTGTCGCGGGCGCGCAGCACCGCGTCGGACGGATTGGGTGTATACACCCCCATCATTTCCATCTGACGCAGCACCGCCGTGCCGTAGAACGTGCTGGAGGCGCCGATGCGCGGGACCACGCAATCGATCGGACCCAGCGGCTTGCCCTTGAAATGGATGGCGAACGAATGCGGCGCGATGCTCATGTAGCAACGCAGCGGATCGACCACGCGCACGGTGTGCTTGCGCCGGCGCGCGGCTTCCACCAGGCGCTGGGTGGAATACAGCCGCGCGTTGCGCGACAGGATGGCGATCTTCATGGGAATTCCCGGAGGACGCGACGCGGCGTCTGCGAGTAGGAAAGCGAGGGATCGACGCGGAAACGGCCCATGAGGGCCGTCCGGCCGAGAAGCAGGGGAAACAGCATGTGCCGCCGGTCGGTGAGGTTCACCTCGGCACCGAAGCGCTGGCCGGCGATCTCGATATCGGCGTGGATGAACCAGCGCTCGGTGGCGTGGCCTCCCGAATCGGTGACGGCACGACGCCCGGTGGCCTTGGCCAGGCACGGTGCCGAGACGCCGCCCTTGCGCGTGGTGCGCACCTGGAAACGCAACCACGTACCGTCGTCGCGCTGTTCGGTCTCCAGCCACTCGACGTGCAGCGACGACGAGCGCGCGCCCGTGTCGAGCTTGGCCTTGAGGACGGGGATGCCGAGCGACGGCAAGGCGAGCCGTTCGCGCCAGCCGAGGGTGATGACGTCAGTCATGGGGTCTGGAGCGAGCGGGTGGGGGATGGTGGACCGCGAAAGGATGCCGAAGGCGAGGGCGCGAATGCAACAGCGCCGACGCGGCGACGGCGGGTGCCCCGTCACATGGGTGAAACGTCCGTGAACTAGCGACCGTAAACCGGTCGCCGGCTCACCATCATGTAGATGGCGGAGCCGACGCCGACCAGGGACACCAGGCCCACGTAATGCGCAGGCCCCAGGCCGCCCTGCCCCGTCGCCAGCCAGCCGACCACGACCGGCGTCGCCGCGCCGCAGATCGCGTACGCCACGTTGTAGGAGAGCGAGATGCCCGAGAACCGGATCGACGGCGGAAACGTGCTGACGAGGATCGCGGGCACCACGCCGGCGACACCCGCGAACCCGCCCGCGAGCGCGTACAGGGCGTCCAGGTGGGCCGCCCCCGCGCGCAGGTCGAGATACAGCGCATAGGTGCTTGCCGCCAGACCCAGCGAACCCACGAGCATCGCGATGGCGCGGCCCGCCGCATCCACAAGCAGGCCACCCGCGAAGCAGCCCAGGCACAGCGCGAGCGCGGCGACACTGCCCGCCGTGAATGCACGCGCGGGGTCGACGTGGAAGGTTGTCTGCATCAGGGTGGGAGTCATCAGGATCACCACGACGATCGCCGCGGTGAGCACCCAGGTGACGACCATCGACAACAGCACGCCCGGCAGGTGATCGCGCACGACGACCCAGGCCGGGAGCTCCGCCGTGAGCTCGCGACGCTCGCGCATGCGGGCGAACACGGGGGTCTCGCTCAGCCAGCGGCGCAGGTACACGGCAAAGAAACCGAACACGCCGCCGATGACGAAGGCGATGCGCCAGCCGTGGTCGAGCATCGCCGCCTCGGACAGGTGAGCGCTCAAGCCGGCCGACACCAGCGAACCGATCAGGATCCCCAGCGTGAGCCCCGAGGTGAGGCTGGCGCACGCCATGCCGATGCGGCGCGGCGGCACGTGCTCGGCGACGAACACCCAAGCGCCCGGGATCTCGCCGCCGATCGCGATGCCCTGCACCACGCGCAACAACGTGAGCAAAACCGGCGCGAGCACGCCCAGGCTCGCATAGGTCGGCAGCGCGCCGATCAGCAGCGTCGGCATCGCCATCAGGAACACGCTGAGCGTAAACATGCGTTTGCGGCCGATCCGGTCGCCGAAGTGCGCCATCACGATGCCGCCGAGCGGACGGGCGAGGTAGCCCACGGCGAAGATGCCGAAGCCCTGCAACTGGGCGACGAAATCCGAGGTGCCAGGCGGAAAGAACAGATGCCCGAGCACCTTGGCGAAGTACACGAAGATCACGAAGTCATAGAACTCCAGCGCGCCGCCCAGGGCGGAAAGCACCAGGGTTCGGGCGTCGCTGCGGTCGAGGGGGCGGTGATCGGCGGTGTCGCGGGTGGTCATGCGGTACGAATGGCCTGTGGGGAGGGATGCCTGCGGAAGTCTGGCACGGATCGATCCGCGGCAAGGACGTCGGGTCGCGGTCAGCGCGAATTCGGCAAGCCCTTGCGAATCCTGCCCGCTCATAGGCCGCACCTCTGGCGCCCATAGGATCAATCAATTTTCGTCATCGTGCATCGCCATCCTAAGATCGATGAATACGATGTCGTCGCCCGAGCGCGATGCGTTCACGTTCCCGGCCAGCCAGAGGAGAAGTCCATGTCCAGCGAGTCCAAGTGCCCGTTCCACCACACCGCCGGTGGCGGCACGACCAACGCCGACTGGTGGCCCAAGCGGCTGCGCGTCGACCTGCTCAACCAGCATTCATCGCGTTCGAACCCGATGGACGCCGACTTCGACTACGCCGAGGCATTCGGCAAGCTCGACCTCGCGGCCGTGAAGTCCGACCTCGCCGCGCTCATGACCGATTCGCAGGACTGGTGGCCGGCCGACTTCGGGCATTACGGCCCCCTGTTCGTGCGCATGGCCTGGCATAGCGCGGGCACCTACCGCATCGAGGACGGTCGCGGCGGCGGCGGTCGCGGACAGCAGCGCTTCGCGCCGCTGAACAGCTGGCCCGACAACGTGAGCCTGGACAAGGCGCGCCGGCTGCTCTGGCCCATCAAGCAGAAGTATGGCCGCAGCCTCTCCTGGGCCGATCTCATGATCCTCACCGGCAACGTCGCGCTGGAGACCATGGGCTTTAAGACCTTCGGTTTCGCCGGCGGGCGCGAAGACACCTGGGAACCGGACCAGGACGTCTACTGGGGCAACGAAAAGACCTGGCTGGGCGGCGACATCCGCTACGGCAAGGAAGAAACCCGCACGAAGGACGCCGAGCAGGCCCCGGCGACGAAGCCGCAGGACGAAGGCGTGGTCACCGCCGATGCGCAGCTGCACGGCCATGAACACAGCCGCACCGACGGCGGCCGCCACCTGGAGAACCCGCTCGCCGCCGTGCAGATGGGCCTGATCTACGTCAACCCCGAAGGCCCCGACGGCAACCCCGACCCGGTCGCCGCGGCGCACGACATCCGCGTGACCTTCGCCCGCATGGCCATGAACGACGAAGAGACCGTCGCGCTGATCGCCGGTGGTCACACCTTCGGCAAGACGCATGGCGCCGGGCCCTCCAGCAACGTGGGCGCCGAGCCGGAAGATGCCGAACTCGCCGACCAGGGCCTGGGCTGGAACAACAGCTTCGGTAGCGGCAAGGGCCGCGACACCATCACCAGCGGCCTGGAAGTCACCTGGACGCAGGAACCGACGAAGTGGACCAACCGCTTCTTCGAGAACCTGTTCAAGTACGAGTGGCAGTTGGAAATGAGCCCTGCCGGCGCGCACCAGTGGGTGGCCAAGGACGCCGACGACAGCATCCCCGACGCACACGGCGGCGCGAAGAAGCGCCCGACCATGCTCACCACCGACCTGTCGCTGCGCTTCGATCCGGCCTACGAGACGATCTCGCGCCGCTTCCTCGAACACCCCGAGCAGTTCGCCGATGCGTTCGCTCGCGCATGGTTCAAGCTGACCCACCGCGACATGGGTCCGCGCTCGCGTTACCTCGGGCCGGAAGTCCCCCGCGAAGTGCTGATCTGGCAGGATCCGCTGCCGGAAGCGACGCACCCGCTCGTTGAGGACGCCGACGTGAAGGCACTCAAGGGCAAGGTACTGGCCTCGGGCCTGAGCGTGTCCGACCTCGTGTCCACCGCCTGGGCCTCGGCCTCGACCTTCCGTGGCGGCGACAAGCGTGGCGGCGCCAACGGTGCGCGCATCCGCCTCGCCCCGCAAAAAGACTGGAAGGCCAACCGCCCCGAGCAGCTGAAGAAGGTGCTCGATGCGCTCGAGGGCATCCGCGCCGAGTTCAACCATTCCGCATCGGGCGGCAAGCAGGTGTCGCTGGCCGACCTGATCGTGCTTGCCGGCGGCGCCGCGATCGAAAAGGCGGCGAAAGACGCGGGCCATGATGTCACCGTGCCGTTCGCGGCAGGTCGCACCGACGCCACGCAGGAGCAGACCGATGTGGAGTCGTTCGCGCCCCTGGAGCCCGTGGCCGATGGCTTCCGCAACTTCGTGAAAGACCGCTACAGCGTGCCGGCCGAGGCACTGCTGATCGACAAGGCGCAGAAGCTCACGCTCACGGCGCCGGAAATGACCGTGCTGATCGGCGGCATGCGCGTGCTGGGCACCAACGTCGACGGCGGCAAGGAAGGCGTGTTCACCGATCGCCCGGGCGTGCTGAGCAACGACTTCTTCCGCCACCTGCTCGACATGAGCACGGAGTGGAAGCCCGCCACGCGCACCGCTGAATCGTTCAACGGCAGCGAGCGCGGCACCGGCAAACCACGCTGGACGGCCAGCCGCGTCGACCTCGTGTTCGGCTCGAACTCGGTGCTGCGCGCACTGGCCGAGGTGTACGCGAGCGCCGATGCCGAGACGACCTTCGTCGAAGAGTTCGTCAAGGCGTGGACGAAGGTGATGAACCTCGACCGCTACGACCTGCGCACGAAGAAAGCCGCCTGACCCGTGCCCCCTGAAAGAGCCGGCCCCAGCGGGGCCGGCTCTTTCTTTTTTTGAGTCAGCGTTGGAACGAGACCACCCACACCGAATACGGCGGCAGCGTCGTGCCATCCAGGGTGGTCGCCCGCGCCAGCGATGCATCGCTCGCCGCGAGCGTATGGATATCGTGACCCGTCTGCCCCGAGGCCAGCGGGCGCGGCTCGCCGCTGAAGTTCATCGCCACGAGTACCGGCGTCTCGCCCTCGCGCACGTAGGTCAGCACGTCCGGGTTGGACGTGTCGACGAACGTCATCGCACCGTCGCGCAGGGCAGCGTTGTCGCGACGAAGCGCGAGCAGCTTGCGATACCACTGTAGCAACGACGACGGATCGGCCAGTTCACTGGCGACGTTCACCGTGCGGTAGTTCGCCGCTACAGGGAGCCACGTGTCGGGGTTACTGGAGAAGCCCGCCTGCGGTCCTGCGTTCCACTGCATCGGGGTGCGCTCGCCGTCGCGCCCTTTCTCTTTCGGCCAGCCCGTGATGCCGACCGGGTCGCGCACGTCTTCCTTGCGCGTCGGCGTGCTGGTGGTCATGCCGATGGGGGCGCCGTAGTACGTCATCGCCACGCCACGGTTCGTGAGCAGCAGGGCCGCGACGATGCGGGCGCGTGCCACGTCATGCGTACCATCCCCGAAGCGGTCGATCGACCGCGGGTTGTCGTGGTTGTCGAACACCAGGAGCGTGCGCTCGCCCTTGAGCTGCGTCTGCGCGTCCTGGAGGTGCTGGCGGAACCACCGGGCATCGAAGCGTGCGCCCCAGCCGAAGCCGGGAAGCAAATCCATGGGCAACTGCAGTTCGTCGTTGTGACGGCCGTACCATGGCACGAGGTTCGCGGTGGTGGGCTCGTAGGTTTCGCCGACCAGCACGCGGTCGCCGGGATACGTATCCACCATCGCGCGCAGGCGTCGCATCACGTCGTGCACCTCAGGCAGTTTGTCGCTGTAGCGATAGTCGAGGTTCGGGTCGCCGAAGGGATTGGTACCGCCGCGCTCGGGATCGTTGCGCAGCTGGGGGTCTTCGAACAGGGTGGAGATCGCATCGAGGCGAAAACCGTCCACGCCGCGATCGAGCCAGAAGCGCATGGCGTCGAACATCGCCTTCTCGACGGCCGGATTACGCCAGTTCAGATCGGGCTGCTGCGCATAGAAGCGGTGGTAGTAGAACTGCTTGCGCGCCGGCACCCAGGTCCATGCCGACCCGCCGAACATCGACTGCCAGTTGTTCGGCGGCACCTTGCCGTCGTGTACGTTGCGCTTCTGCAACGGCGTGACCCCCGGCGACGCGGCGTCGAGGCCATCGTTCCAGACATACCAGTCGGCCTTGGGGTTGTCCCGCGACGCGGCGGAGGCCATGAACCACGGATGTTTGTCGGAGGTGTGGTTGAGCACCATGTCGAGCAGCACGTGGATGTGCCGGCGGTGGGCCTGGGCGATCAACCGGTCCATGTCGGCCAGCGTGCCGTAGCGCGGGTCCACCGACCGGTAATCGGCGATGTCGTAGCCGAAATCGACCTGCGGTGACGGATACATCGGCGTAAGCCAGATCGTGTCCACCCCGAGGCGGCTCACGTCGTCCAGATGCGCCGTGATGCCGTCGAGGTCGCCCGTGCCATCGCCGTTGCTGTCGGCGTAGCTGCGCGGGTAGATCTCGAGGATGGACGCATGCTTCCACCAGGGATCCCGGACGACGGTCGCGGCGAACGACAGGCCGCACGTGGCAAGCAGGGCAAGGCCTGCCAGGAAACGACAACGAGGATGCATCGGCGGGATCCGTGGAAAAGACGATCCCCGATGAAATCCCGGGTGGGCGGCCAGGTCAAGCCGCGCGCGCGGGCACCGTGAAGGTGCCATCGGGGAACTGTGCGCCGATGAAGTCGACGAACGCCCGCACTTTCGGGCTCTGCAGGCGCCGCGAGGTATGCAGCACCCAAAGCTCCGTCGGCTCGCCGACCACGCCCCAGACCGCGACATCACCGGTCTGCACCAGTGGGGCGGCGATCGACTGCGGCAGCAGCGCGACGCCCGCGCCGGCCGCGACGGCGTCGCGGATCATCAGCAGCGACGAGGCGTAGAGCACCGGCAGCGGCTGCACGCACGTCCCACCCTCGCGCGCCGACCAGACGTCGCCGTCGCGATAGGTCGGCATCACCACCGCCGGCATCGGCGTGGGCGCCGGGCCCGCTGGCGCCGGACGGGGTAGTCCCGGCGGCGCGACGAGGAGGAGCCGGTCGCGGGCGAAGCAGCGACCGACGAGATCGCTGTCGGTGCGCGGATTGATCCGGATCGCGACATCGACG
>CAJYHU010000428.1 GCA_913774655.1 uncultured Luteibacter sp.
TGCCGGCCGACACCATTCTCAACGTGAACGTGCCCGACGTGCCCTGGGCCGACATCCGCGGGTTCGAAGTGACCCGGTTGGGCAAGCGCCACCGTGCGGCGCCCGCCATCCGCAGCGACGATCCCCGCGGTCGCCCGCTCTGGTGGATCGGCCCGCCCGGCGAGATCGACGACGCCGGCCCGGGCACCGACTTCGACGCGGTGCGCCGCGGCTATGTGTCGGTGAGCCCCATCCACACCGACCTCACCCGCTTCCAGGCGCTGGAGAAAGTCAGTTCATGGGCCACCGCGCTGTCGTCGTCGATCAGCGAGGAGGCGGCCTGACGTGGTGAACCTGCACGCCCTGCCGCCCTCGGCCCTGCGTGGCGAAGGCATGACGTCGCAACGCGCCCGCGACCGCCTCGTGGCGCGGCTGGCGGAGGAGGGCATCCGCGACCAGCGCGTGCTGGAGGTCATCCGCCAGCTGCCGCGCCACCACTTCATCGACCAGGCGCTGCATTCGCGCGCCTACGAAAACACCGCCTTGCCGATCGGCCACGGGCAGACGATTTCCCAGCCGTGGATCGTCGCTCGCATGACCGAGGCGCTCATCGAGCACGGCGTACCCGATCGCGTGCTCGAGATCGGCACGGGCTCCGGGTACCAGGCCGCGGTGCTGGCGGGCATCGTGCCCACCGTCTACACGGTCGAGCGCATCGAAGAATTGTTGCGCCAGGCCCGTCGCCGTTTCCGCCAGTTGGGGATCGAAAACCTGCGCTCTCGCCATGACGACGGCAAGCTGGGCTGGGAGTCCGACGCGCCCTTCGACGCCATCATCCTCACGGCCGCGGGTGACCGCGTTCCGCTCAAGCTCCTCGATCAGCTCGCTCCCGGGGGCGTGCTGGTCGCGCCCGTGGGCTCGCCCAGCCAGCAGGTGCTGGTCCGGCTGCGCAAGTCCGCCGACGGCGACGTGCAGCGCGAAGAGCTCGGTCCGGCGAGTTTCGTTCCGCTTCTGGGCGGCATCGGTTGATGCCGCTCCACCACAGGGAAAACCGCTGAATGCGGATGTTCGCTTCGCTCTATGATCGCGCCATCGTGTGGGCGCGCCACCGTCATGCGGTGCGTTACCTGGCCGGCCTGTCTTTCATCGAGGCCTTCATCTTCCCGGTGATGCCCGAGGTGATGCTGGCACCGATGATGCTGGCCGAGCCGCGCAAGGCGTTCCGCTTCGCGAACTGGAGCCTGATCTTCTCGCTGCTGGGTTCGCTGGTGGGATATGCGCTGGGCCATTTCGCTTTCGAGGCGCTGAAGCCCCTGCTGGCGTCGGCTCACCTGCTCGACCCGATCCTCAAGGGGGTCGACAACCTTCGCCAGGACATGCAGGCCCACTCGCTCGGCCTCTACATCGTGCTCGCCATGGCCGCGCTGCAACCCGTGGTGCCCATGAAGTTCGTGACCTGGGCGGCGGGCGTCGTCGGGGTGCCGGTGGTGCCGTTCCTGTTGTGCGTGCTCATCGGGCGGGGTAAGCGCGTATGGCTGCTCGCCCTGCTGGTACGCATCTTCGGCGAACGTGCCGAGCCGATCCTGCGCAAACACATCGAGTGGATCGGATGGGCTGCTATCGTAGCGCTCGTCCTCCTGGCCCTATGGTGGTTCCTCTCGCGATGAGTGCCCGTGCAAGGAATTTCGCGATGCGCCTGACCCGTCCCCTCGCCCTGGTCGCCGTGGCGGGCGCCGGTCTGATCCTGTCCGGCTGCGGCATCGAGCGCAGCTCTGTCGTCGTCACCCGCGCGCCCGGCAGCTACGCCGCGCCGTCGCACGGCGTGCCTGCGGCTGCGCCGGCACCGCCGGGCGGCAGCTATCGCGTACAGAAGGGCGACACCCTCTACAGCATCGCCTTCCGTAACAAGGTCGATTTCCGGCAGCTTGCCGACTGGAACGGCATCGCCTCGCCCTACACGATCTGGCCGGGCCAGGATCTCCGGCTCTCGCCCCCGGATACGGCCAAGCACGCGCCGGCCGTCGCCGCCGTCCCGCCGCCGTCGCACACGGTGCCACCGCCACCGCCATCGACGACGGCGCCTCCCTCGACGCCGCAACCGGGTTTCCAGCCGGTGGCGACTGCGGATGCGTTACCGCCGGTCGTTCCTGCGCCGGCGACGACCACCAACACGCCCGTGGTCGTGGCCGGCAAGCCTGCCGAGTCGGTCGTGCCCCCGCCGCAACCCGCGGCGCCACCCGCGATGCCACCCGCGCCCGTGGAAAACCCGGCCGCGGCTACGCCCATCGTCGCCAACGGCGCCACGCGTACCGCCGGCGGCATCGTTTGGCGCTGGCCGGCCGATGGCTCACTCATCAAGCGGTTCTCGTCCGGCGACGCCATTCCGGGCATCGAGGTGGCCGGCAAGTCCGGCGACCCGATCCGGGCTGCCGCCGATGGCGTGGTGGTTTATAGCGGCAACGGCCTGGTGGGCTACGGCGAGCTGGTGATCATCAAGCACAGCGACAGCTTCCTCTCCGCGTATGGCCACAACCGCAAGCGCCTGGTCAAGGAAGGCGAGAAGGTCAAGGCGGGGCAGCTTATCGCCGAGATGGGTTCGTCCGGCGCCACGCGGGACGAACTGCAGTTCCAGATCCGCCGCGACGGCAACCCGGTCGATCCACTGCAATACCTGCCGCCACAGAAGTGACCTCCCGGGGCCGGGCTCCGGGAGCGCCTGTCAGGCGGTGCGTGCCTGACGGGCTTCGAAGGCCTGGAGATGTGTCCAGGCGGCTTCGAGCATCGGGGCATTGACGCTCGCCTCGTACGCCCGGCGGAGCATGTCGCCCACGATGTGGTCGCCTTCGATCCGCTGGCCGGATTCGAGGTCGCGAAGCATCGAGGCCGTGAGCGGCGAGCCCTCCGCGGTCAGCGTCTTCCAGGCCATCGACCGGGCGTGGTCGGGTACGCCGTGGCCCGAGGCGCGGGCGACGGCAAGGCATTCCTCATAGCACCGTTCCATCAGTCGGCGCCCGTTGTCCGTGCCCACGATGTCGCCGACGCTCGCCCGGAACAGGCAGGTCATGCCCGCGAGGGCGGTGAGGAAACTGAATTTCGCCCAGAGGTCGCGGGTGATGTCGTCGGCGAGGCGGTGATCGACGCCAGCCCTCGCGAAGGCGGTGGCCAGGGCCTCGCAACGGCCGCCATGGGCCAGGCCGTCCCGTTCGCCGAACGTGATCGACGCGCCGTTGCCGAAGTGGATGATCTCGCCGTCCGGCCCCTTCGCCACGCTGATGACGCACAGGCCGCCAATGATCCTGTCCGGGCCGAAGCGGCGATCCAGCACGGGAAAATGAGCCAGCCCGTTGAGAATGGGCAGCACCGCGGTGTCCTCGCCTACCGCCGCATCGATGGATTCGAGGGCCGAATGCAGGTCGTAGGCCTTGCAGGACAGCATCACGACGTCGAAGGGCCCCGCATCGGCCACGGTCGCCGCCGTGACGTGGCGGACGTCGAGTCGGGCATCGCCGAGTGGACTGCGGATAACCAGGCCCCGGCGATCCAGCGTCGCCGCGCGTTCGGGGCGCACGAGAAAGGTGACGTCGACACCCGCCTGGGCCAGCCGGCCGCCGAAGTAGCCACCGGTGCCGCCAGCTCCCAGCACGAGGATGCGCACGGCTCAGCCCCGGGCGGGAAGGATGAAGGCGGCGAGCACGCGGCGACCTTCGCCGGCGAGCAGGCTGTAGGTGCGGGCGGCGGCGCCGCTGGTCATGGCTTCCACGCCGATGCCCCGGCGCAGGAACGCCGCCATGACCTCGGCCGGCGGAAAGACCTGGCGCTCACCGGTGCCGATGACGACGATCTCCGGCTTAAGCGCGGCGACTGTGTCGACGTCGGCCAGACTCATCGCCTTCGCGTCGGTCACCGGCCACTGCTCGACGACCTGTTCGGGCGTGATCAGCAGGCTGGCGTGGAAGTCACGATCGACGACGGTGACCGTGTCGGGTCCGACACGACGGACGAACAGGTAGTCGCCTGGGCGGTCGAGCGTGAGATCCATAGGGAATTACCGGGGCAGGGCCAGCTTCGGGTCCTGCTCGTTCCGGCGGAAAAGGACCACGACGTGTCCGATTTCCTGGACGTTTTCCGCACCGGTCTGCCCGGTGAGGAAATCGATCTGGGCCTGGCGTTCGTCCTTGTCGCCACCGGAGAGCTTGACCTTGACCAGTTCGTGAATGTCCAGCGCCTGGGCCAGTTCCTTCGCCACGGCCTCGGTGGCGCCCTTGTTGCCCAGCAGGATCACGGGGCGGAGGTCGTGGGCGAGGCTGCGCAGGTAGCGGCGCTGAGTAGGGGAGAGCGACATTGCGTTCAGGTTCGGTTCGCGGCGGACAGGCCGCAAAGGGTATCATGCGACACCGCAGCTTACTTCACCGGTCGTCACCCGATGTCACGCAGCAAGAGCAGTTCCCGCTGGCTTCGGGAGCATTTCGACGACGTTTACGTCAAACGTGCCCAGGCGGAGGGCCTGCGCTCGCGCGCCGTCTTCAAGCTCGAGGAGGTCGTCGACCGCGATCGGCTGATCAAGCCGGGCATGACCATCGTCGATCTCGGCGCCGCCCCCGGCGGCTGGTCGCAGCTGGCCCGCCAGCGCCTTGGCGACACCGGCAAAGTGATCGCGCTCGACATCCTCCCGATGACCGGCCTGGCCGGGGTCGAGTTCATGCAGGGCGATTTTCGCGAAGAATCGGTCCTGCGCGACCTTGAAGCCATGCTCGACGGCAAGAAAGTCGACCTTGTCCTGTCCGACATGGCCCCCAATATGTCCGGAGTGGCACTCGCCGATCAGATTCGCGCCATGGATCTGTGCGACCTCGCCCGGCAATTCAGCCTCGACTGGCTGAAGCCCGGTGGGTCCTTCCTCGTGAAACTGTTCCAGGGCGCGGGCTTCGACGATTACTTGAAGAACTTGCGCGCAGACTTCAGTCGCGTGACGATGCGTAAACCGAAGGCCTCCCGCGCCCGTTCGCGAGAGGTCTATGCGCTGGCGACCGGCCTGAAAGCCGCGTCCCGGCAACCTGGCGAGAACCGCGCATGAACGAGATGGCAAAAAACCTGTTGCTCTGGCTGATCATCGCGGTGGTCCTTCTGACCGTGTTCCAGACCTTCAACCCGCACGGCGGATCGTCGCAGGACATGTCCTACACGAGCTTCGCGCAGCAGGTCGATAACGGCAACGTCGCGAGCGCCACGATCACGTCCTCCGCACCGCCCACCATCACGGGCAAGCTGAAGGACGGTGGCGCGTACCGTACCGTGGTGCCGGTGGTCGGCCTGTCCACCAGCGACCTGGTCAAGCAGATGCGCGACAAGGGCGTCGAGCTTCGCCAGGAGCCCGCCGACAACGGCTTCTCCCTGCTGGGCCTGGTCTTCAACTGGTTGCCCATCATCATTTTCGTGGCCGTGTTGATCTGGTTCATGCGACAGATGCAGGCCGGCTCGGGTGGCCGGGGCGCCATGAGTTTCGGCCGCTCGCGGGCCAAGCTTCAGGGCGAGGACCAGGTCAAGGTCAACTTCACCGACGTCGCGGGTTGCGACGAGGCCAAGGAAGAAGTCGGCGAACTGGTCGAGTTCCTCCGTGACCCGGGCAAGTTCCAGAAGCTGGGCGGCAAGATTCCTCGCGGCGTGCTGATGGTCGGCCCGCCCGGCACCGGCAAGACGCTGCTGGCCAAGGCCATCGCCGGCGAGGCGAAGGTGCCGTTCTTCTCGATTTCCGGTTCCGACTTCGTCGAGATGTTCGTGGGCGTCGGCGCGAGCCGTGTGCGCGACATGTTCGAGCAGGCGAAGAAGCACGCCCCCTGCATCATCTTCATCGACGAGATCGACGCCGTCGGCCGCCATCGTGGCGCCGGCATGGGTGGCGGTCACGACGAGCGTGAGCAGACCCTCAACCAGCTGCTGGTCGAGATGGACGGTTTCGAGGGCACCGAAGGCATCATCGTCATCGCCGCCACCAATCGTCCCGACGTGCTCGATCCGGCGCTGCTGCGACCGGGCCGCTTCGACCGCCAAGTGGTCGTGGGCCTGCCTGACGTCAAGGGTCGTGAGCAGATTCTTAAGGTGCACATGCGAAAGGTGCCCACCGCGTCGGACGTCGACGCGATGACCATCGCGCGAGGCACGCCGGGTTTCTCGGGTGCCGACCTGGCCAATCTGGTCAACGAGGCCGCCTTGTTCGCCGCGCGTGAGAATGCGCGCGAAGTCCGCATGAGCCACATGGACCGCGCCCGCGACAAGATCCTCATGGGCGCCGAGCGCCGCTCCATGGCGATGAACGACGAAGAGAAGCGGCTCACCGCGTATCACGAGGCCGGCCACGCGATCATCGGTCGCCTGGTGCCGGAACACGATCCCGTCTACAAGGTCACCATCATCCCGCGCGGTCGTGCGCTGGGCGTCACGATGTACCTTCCCGAGGGCGATCGCTACAGCATGAACAAGGTAGCGATCGAGTCGCAGCTTTGCTCGCTTTACGGCGGCCGTGTCGCGGAAGAGGTCATCTTCGGCCACGACAAGATCACCACGGGCGCCTCGAACGACATCGAACGCGCGACGAAGATGGCCCGCAACATGGCCACCAAGTGGGGTCTGTCCGACGAGCTCGGCCCGGTGATGTACGGCGAGGAAGAAGACGAAGTCTTCATCGGCCGCTCGGTGACGCAGCACAAGAGCGTCTCCAACGAGACCGCCCGCAAGATCGACGAGGTGGTGCGCACCATCCTCGATCGCGCTTACGCGCGTAGCAAGGACCTGCTCACCACCAACATCGACAAGCTGCACGTGATGGCGGAGGCCTTGCTGCAGTACGAAACCATCGACGCCCGCCAGATCGATGACATCATGGCCGGACGCGAACCCGGGCCGCCTGCCGATTGGCAGAAGCCGGGTCCGACGCCACCCCCGCCGCCCCGCGGCGATGCCGGCTCGGCGCCAGACAAGGTCGGCAAGCCGGCCACGCAACTGTAAGAAGAAGGGCGGCCAATGGCCGCCCTTTTTTCAGGTTCATCGCGGATCCCCGAAGGCTATCCGTCTGTGGACCTGACGTCCCGGTGGACGGTTCGATCGTGCGAGCCGTGGTGCTCCTGTGACCGGGACGTCGACACGGCCTTTCGCCATCGTCGCGCCGATGAGTCGCCACGCGCATGAGCGCTCCGACAAGGACGGCGAGAACGCTACCAGGGCGCGATCAAGCGTCTACCCCATGGGCCGGGGCGGATCGGGTATCCGCCGACAGATCGCGTGGTACGGCGACGTCTTTCGCGTTAGTAGCGCCTACGGCCACGACGCTTCCTTTCACGCCGGCCTTGTCGTGCGTGGCGCTGATCATTCCGCCAGCCACAGAGCGCACGCACCCAGGTATGGACGTCCATTCCTACGCCGTCGTTACCGCGCCGCGAAAAAAAGTTTCAGAAAAGTGTTGACGCGCACCCTCAATATCTGAATAATTCCGCTTCTCGGCACGGCGCTAACGCTCCACAGCGATAGTCACCGGGTCAAAGCTTTTAAGTGTGCGCCCGTAGCTCAGTTGGATAGAGTACCAGGCTACGAACTTGGTGGTCGGGAGTTCGAATCTCTCCGGGCGCGCCATTTTTAAGCAGGCTATCGTAGTGGTTTATGCGATAGCGGCGGTTGTTGAAAGTGTGGTGTGTTCATACGGATTGACGGGCTAGGCTTTGACCCGTAGCATCTGAAAGCTTCACCGGTCCATTAGGTGAAACTTGAGGTTCCGGGGTATAGCTCAGTCTGGTAGAGCGCCAGCTTTGGGAGCTGGATGTCGGGGGTTCGAATCCCTCTGCCCCGACCATTTGGTGCTCTACGTACAGTGCCTGCGCCTGTAGCTCAACCGGATAGAGCATCGGCCTTCTAAGCCGACGGTTGCAGGTTCGATTCCTGTCGGGCGCGCCAGTTCAGGTTTTATGGTGGGCGTAGCTCAGTTGGTTAGAGTACCGGATTGTGATTCCGGATGTCGTGGGTTCGAATCCCATCGTCCACCCCACTTTTAGTGTGTTACAATTTGCGTTTTATGGGCCGTTAGCTCAGCTGGTAGAGCAGTTGACTCTTAATCAATTGGTCCTAGGTTCGAATCCTAGACGGCCCACCAATTTGAAAAGCCGACAGTGAAAACTGTCGGCTTTTTTCTTTTCAGAAAATGCTTGTACGCATTTAAATGGCCCACCTAGAATGGGTTGCCGCGCGAAAGTGGCGAAATTGGTAGACGCACCAGATTTAGGTTCTGGCGGAGCAATCCTTGAGGGTTCGAGTCCCTCCTTTCGCACCATGTTCGAGCGCCTGGCCAGCGCAGGTATCGCCCGCACCGCGACTGCAGCCAACGCACGAGTTTGACGATCATCGCTTCCAGCACGATCGTCGCGCCCCGTATCGCCACGACGAGCCCGCTTGCTGCCGACATAGGGTAGAAGCGAATCTGCGCGTTGATCTTCGCGGTTTCGGCGCTGAGCTTCATGGTCTCGGCCATCATCGTGTTGGTTCGCGTGGATGAGTTCGCGGCCGTCGTCGTTCACGATGCATCGGTGCGTGGTGGGAGCATCGAGACTATCGTCGCGCGTCATCATGCACCGGCTGACCGAGCGTTACCGCGTCGCGCGGCGACGTACGCGTTCGGCGCGTAACAAGGGTTTGGCGTCACCCACGCGGCGTTTCGGAGCGTTGCTCACCGCGTGGCGTCGGTGCGACGTGCGACGATGATGCCCAGCGCGGCGAGCGCTGTCGTGATCGCGAAGTTCGCTGCGAAAGCGAGCGGGTAAGACACGGTGAGCAGGGCGGCGAAAAGTGAGCCACCGATGGCCAGCGTGGCGGCGACCATCAACGATTCACACAATTGAAGCGCCGAACTGTTCGTGCCCTGGTCCTGCGTCGACGACATAGACAGCGTCACGACCGACACCGTCGCATAGGCCATACCCATCCCAAGGCCGGTGAACGCCCAGCCCGCGATAGACGCTGCGACCGGCATACCGTGGAACGTGCCCAAGGCCGCGAGGATCGTTCCGGCCAGCATCGTCGCCGTGCCGCGGCGGAGCAGGGCCTGGCGCGAGATGGTGGCGTAATGGCCCTGGTACCACGATCCGCAGAACCAGCCGAGCGCGCCACCGCTGATCGCCAGGCCTGAACCCAGCGGCGACATGTCGTGCTCGTGCGAGAACATCAGGGGAAGAAAGGCTTCTGTGCCGAAGAAAGCAGACGCCGCCACGCCGCGTAGCGCGATCACCGACGGCAACCCACGGGCGAGTGAGAGCGTGCCTCGCGGCAGCAGTTGCCGGCCACAGCCGACGAGCAAGGCGAGCGCGGGCAGGAACAACGCGGCCGCGAGCCATCCATGCTCCTGGCCAGCGACGAACAGCAGGCATGCACCGAGGGAGGCGCCCACCGCATGGCGCATGCGGCCTGGCTGGACCGGCGGCGGGCTGGCGGGACGTTCCATCATGCGTAAGGCGCCACGCAGCGCGACAGCGGCGGGCACGGCCAAGACCGGTACGGCGAGGAAGACCCAGCGCCATCCCGCATGCTCGACGATCGCGCCGCTGATGGCCGGGCCGATCAGCGCCGGTATGACCCATCCTGCCGAGAAGGACGCGAAGACCTTCGGCCGCATCGACTCGGGGTAGAGCCGCCCCACGATGACGTAAAGCGCGGGAAACAGACAGCCCGCACCGAAGCCCTGCACAAGACGCCCGAGGAGCAGTACCGGCATGGTCGGTGCCAGCCCGGCGATCAACAGGCCCGCCACGAAGCCGGCCAAGCCGGTCCATATCGCGGGCGCGGGGTCGCGCCCGTCGCTCCAGCGACCCGAGAGGGTCATGCCGATGATGCTCGTGGCGAGCACGCCGCCGAAGGCCAGGGCATACAGCTTGACGCCGTCGAGCTCGCGCGCCACGGTCGGCATGGCGGTGGTCACGGCCAGCGCCTCGAAGGCGATCAGCGAGATCAGGGCCACCATGCCCATCGTCGCCGCCCGGTATGGCGCGGACAGGATGCCGCCGGTGCCGTCGCGCTCATGCAGGTCGGCGTCTCGCGTGCTCACGTTCATGGATAGTCCTTCCGCATCCGGGCAGTGTCTCACGCTTGCTTCGCGGCCCCGTGTCGCGCAGCATGCGACCTTAACCTATGTTGAGGTCAAGGCGATGCGCGAGCTGAGCGTGGGCGACGTGGCCCGCCGGGCGGGTGTGGCGGTATCCGCCCTGCATTTCTACGAGCGGAAAGGTCTGATCCACAGCCTGCGGACGGCCGGAAACCAGCGCCGGTACCCTGCCGACGTCCTTCGTCGACTGGCGGTGATCCGGGTGGCCCAGCGGGTGGGCATCCCGCTCGATGCCGTGGGTCGGGCGTTTGCCGCGCTTCCTGCCGGGCGCCCCCCGGGCAAGGACGATTGGACCGCGATGTCGGCGCTGTGGCGCGATGAGCTGGCGCAGCGTATCGCCCAGCTGACCCACCTGAAAGACCGCCTGGACGATTGCATCGGCTGCGGATGCCTCTCACTGACGGCCTGCGCCCTGGCGAACCCGGGCGATGCCCTGGCGGACGGCGGGGCAGGCCCACGGCGCTGGTTCGCTTAGGGCATGTTGCGGCGGTATGAAGGCGAAACGTAGAATGGGCAGTCATTTGCGGGGTTTTTCGCCACCGGGGATGGGGTCGCCGCGGCGGCCCGGCGTTCACGGCGAGTCCCTTTGTTTCGGTTACGGCGACGGATGGTCGCCATCGCGCCACGGCACGTGGTGGTTTCAGGAGAGGTCATGCAGGTTTCGGTTGAGAATGTCGGCAAGCTCGGGCGCAAGCTCACGGTGAAGTTCCCGGCCGAGCGCCTGGAGGCGCAGGTCAGCGAGCGCATCGCGGAAATGGGTCGCACGGTCCGCCTCAAGGGCTTCCGTCCCGGCAAGGTGCCCACCAACGTGATCAAGCAGCGCTTCGGTGCGCAGGTCCGTGGCGAGGCGCTCTCCGAGCTCATCGGCAGCACGCTGCGCGACGCCGTGACGCAGGAGAAGCTCCAGCCCATCGCCAATCCGTCCGTCGACACCACCGGCCATCCCGTGGACGGCGAAATCGCCTACACCGCCACCTTCGAGGTGATGCCGGAGTTCCCGGCCATCGATGTCTCGGCGCTCGAGATCGCCCGTCCGAAGGCCGAGGTGACCGACACCGACATCGACAAGATGATCGAGACCCTGCGCACCCAGCGCCGTAGCTTCGACGATGTGTCGCGCGCCTCGAAAGAAGGCGACTTCGTGATGTTCGAATACGCCGCCGAAGCGGGCGACTACCGCTTTCCGGCTGAAGGCCTGGAGCGCGCCGGCAGCGTGATCGGTTCGGGCACCCTGTTCAAGGCGCTCGACGAGGCCCTCACCGGCCGCACCGCGGGTGACGACCTGGTGCAAGATGTCGCCTTCCCCGACGACTTCCGCAATCCGGATCTGGCGGGCAAGACCGCCAAGGTCACGTTCAAGATCGTGAAGGTGCAGGAGCCCAACCTCCCGGCCGTCGACGCCGACTTCGTGAAGCTGTTCGGCGTGGCCGACGGCAGCATCGAGACCTTCCGCAAGGAAGTCCGCGCCAACCTCGAGCGTGAACTGAAGGCGACCCTCATGGCCCGCCTGAAGTCCGAAGTGGCCGAGAAGCTCGCGGGCGCCTATCCGGAACTCGACGTGCCCGACCTGATGGCCAACGCCGAGGCACAGAGCCTCGCCGCCGGCAACCTGCCGCGCGGTCAGCAGCTGTCGCCGGAGATGGTGGCCGAGGCCCTGCCTTTCGCCCGCAAGCGCGTCGCCGCTGCCCTGCTGATGGGCGAGATCGCGCGCAAGAACGAACTCCGCCTCGATCGCAAGCGCCTGGCCGAGATGCTCACGGCGATTGCTTCTACCTATGAAGAGCCGGAAAAGGTCATTGAACTCTATAACGGCGATCCCCAACTGATGCAGGGACTGCAGAACCGCGTGATGGAAGACCAGGTGGCCGAGTGGGTGGCGGACAACGCCAAGACCACCGACCAGGCACTGAGCTTCGACGAGGTGATGCGACCGGTCGGCGCCTGAGCGCCGATCGTCCGATTACCCCTTGGGCCCCATACGAAGGAGAGACCGAATGTCCATGGCTCCGATCCAGAACCTCAACCTGGTGCCCATCGTCGTCGAGCAGACCTCGCGCGGCGAGCGTTCCTATGACATCTATTCGCGTCTCCTCAAGGAGCGCATCATCTTCGCGGTCGGCCCGGTCGACGATTACATGGCCAATGTGATCGTCGCCCAGTTGCTGTTCCTCGAGTCCGAAAACCCGGACAAGGACATCAACCTGTACATCAACAGCCCCGGCGGTTCGGTCACCGCGGGCATGGCGATCTACGACACCATGCAGTTCATCAAGCCGGACGTCAGCACCATGTGCATCGGCCAGGCGGCCTCGATGGGCGCGCTGCTGCTGTCGGCGGGTGCGGCCGGCAAGCGCTATTCGCTGCCGCATTCGCGGATCATGATTCACCAGCCGTGGGCGGGCGGTATCTCCGGCCAGGCCACCGACATCGAGATCCATGCCCGTGAAATTCTCACGATGCGTGAGCGCCTCAATGCCATCCTGGCCCACCACACCGGCAAGACGGTGGAGGAAATCGCCCGTGATACCGAGCGCGACCGCTTCATGAGCGGCGCGGAAGCCCAGGCCTATGGCCTGATCGACTCGGTCCACGACAAGCGCGCGGTCGATTCCGTCCGCTCGGCTTGATTCTCATTTCGCGTTTGAAATCCAGCACTTCGCCCCTGGCAACCAGGGGCGAAGTGCTGTGCTATTCTCAAATCGCACCAGATTCTCAGTAGGGCACAAAGCATGAGCGACGAGCGGCAGGGCCGTTCCAATGACGGCGGCAAGATTCTTTACTGCTCTTTCTGCGGCAAGAGCCAGCATGAAGTGCGCAAGCTGATTGCCGGCCCCAGCGTGTTCATCTGCGACGAATGCGTTGAGCTGTGCAACGACATCATCCGCGAAGAGCTGGAAGAGAAGGCGGCCACCGGTCGCACTCACCTTCCCAAGCCGCGCGAGATCATGGACGCACTCGACCAGTACGTGGTCGGCCAGACGCGCGCCAAGAAGGCGCTCTCCGTCGCGGTCTACAACCACTACAAGCGCATGGAGTCGCGCCAGAAGAACGATGACGTCGAGCTGGGCAAGTCCAACATCCTCCTGATCGGTCCCACCGGTTCGGGCAAGACGCTGCTGGCCGAAACGCTGGCGCGCCTCCTCAACGTCCCCTTCACCATCGCGGACGCCACCACGCTCACCGAGGCGGGCTACGTGGGTGAGGATGTCGAGAACATCATCCAGAAGCTGCTGCAGAAGTGCGACTACGACGTCGAGAAGGCGCAGAGCGGCATCGTCTACATCGACGAAATCGACAAGATCTCGCGCAAGAGCGAGAACCCGTCGATCACCCGCGACGTCTCCGGTGAAGGCGTCCAGCAGGCCCTTCTCAAGCTCATCGAGGGCACGCTGGCGTCGGTGCCGCCGCAGGGTGGGCGCAAGCACCCGCAGCAGGAGTTCCTGCAGGTCGATACGCGCAACATCCTCTTCATCTGCGGCGGGGCGTTCGCGGGGCTGGAGAAGGTCATCCAGCAGCGTTCCGAGACCACGGGCATCGGCTTCGGTGCCGAGGTCCGTTCGAAGGCGCGCACGGAAAACGTCGGCAAGCTGCTCGCCGACGTCGAGCCGGCCGATCTGGTCCGTTTCGGTCTCATTCCCGAGTTTGTCGGCCGTCTCCCGGTCGTCGCGACGCTCGACGAACTGGACGAGGCCGCGCTGGTCCAGATTCTCACCGAGCCCAAGAACGCGGTCACCAAGCAGTTCCGCAAGCTCTTCGAGATGGAAGGCGCCGAACTGGAATTCCGCCCGGAGGCCCTGTCCGCCATCGCTCGTCGCGCGCTCAAGCGCAAGACCGGCGCGCGCGGCCTGCGTACCATCCTCGAGCAAGTGCTGCTTGAAACCATGTTCGAGCTCCCGTCGCTGGAGCATGTGAGCAAGGTCGTGGTGGACGACGCGGTGATCGAAGGCCAGGCCGAGCCTTACCTGATCTATCGCGGCAACCTCCAGCAGCAGCGCATCGCGGGGGAGGGCGGCGACGCGGCCTGACGGCCCCGTTCCGCCGCCCCGGCGGCCCCGGCGTCGACAGGCGCCGGGGCCGTTTTCGTTTCGGGTCGGGCACTTGATCGGCCTCCACGAAACCACCACTTGACGTTCATGGCGGCTCCGGCGCAGTGTCGGGGCGAGCCCAACTTTTCGAGGGAAACCCCAAGCACATGGCGAAGAATCGCAGCCAAACCACGAGCGGCGCCGAGCTGGACCTGCTTCCGGTCCTGCCGTTGCGTGACGTCGTCGTCTATCCGCACATGGTCATTCCGCTGTTCGTCGGGCGCGACAAGTCCATGCGTGCGCTGGAGCGGGCGATGGAAGGCGAGCGGCAGATCCTGCTGGTCGCTCAGAAGAGCCCGGACATCGACGATCCGAGCGTCGCCGACCTCCACCAGGTGGGCACGTTGGCCGGCGTACTGCAGCTGCTGACGCTCCCCGACGGCACCGTCCAGGTACTCGTCGAGGGCCAGTCGCGCGTGCACGTCGATTCTTTCGAGGACGAAGCGGGCATGATGAGCGGTCGCGCGCGCGTCATTGAACCGATCTACAGCAGTAACGAGCGCGAACTTGACGTCGTGTCGCGTTCGCTCGTGTCGCTGTTCGAACAACTGGTCAAGCAGAGCCGCAAGCTGCCGCCTGAAATCCTCGCCACGCTGTCGGGTATCGAAGATCCGTCGCGCCTGGCTGACTCCATTGCCGCGCACCTGTCGGTGCGCATGGCCGACAAGCAGAAGGTGCTCGAGACCGCCGACGTCGGCGATCGCCTTGAACTGCTCATCGGGCTCGTGGACGGCGAGATGGACCTCCAGCAGGTCGAGAAGCGCATCCGCGGCCGCGTGAAGTCGCAGATGGAGAAGAGCCAGCGCGAGTACTACCTCAACGAGCAGATGAAGGCCATCCAGAAGGAACTGGGTGAAGGCGAAGAAGGCGCCAACGAGCTAGAAGAGCTGCAGAAAAAGATCGAAGCGGCTGGCATGCCCAAGGCCGTGCTCGCGAAGGCCAAGCAGGAGTTCAACAAGCTCAAGCAGATGTCGCCGATGTCGGCCGAGGCCACCGTGGTGCGCAACTACCTCGATTGGGTGGTGGGCGTGCCGTGGAAGAAGCGCAGCAAGGTCCGCAAGGATCTCGCCCTCGCGCAGGAAACCCTCGATGCCGATCACTTCGGCCTCGAGAAGGTCAAGGAGCGCATCCTCGAGTACCTCGCCGTGCAGCAGCGCGTCGATCGCATGAAGGGCCCGATCCTGTGCCTCGTCGGTCCGCCGGGCGTGGGCAAGACGTCGCTGGGCCAGTCGATCGCGAAGGCGACCAACCGTAAGTTCGTCCGCATGAGTCTGGGCGGCGTGCGCGACGAGGCCGAGATCCGCGGACACCGCCGCACCTATATCGGTTCGATGCCGGGCCGCATCGTGCAGAACCTCAACAAGGTCGCCACGAAGAATCCGCTTTTCGTCCTCGACGAGATCGACAAGATGTCGATGGATTTCCGCGGCGATCCCTCGTCGGCTCTTCTCGAGGTGCTTGATCCCGAGCAGAACAACGCGTTCAACGACCACTATCTCGAGGTCGATCTCGATCTGTCCGAAGTGATGTGGATTGCCACGGCCAACTCGCTGAACATCCCCGGTCCGCTGCTCGACCGTATGGAAGTCATCCGTATTCCGGGCTACACGGAGGATGAAAAGCTCAACATCGCGCAGAAATATCTCCTGCCCAAGCAGCTGAAGGCCAATGGGCTGAAGGCCAATGAGCTGAGCGTGGCCGAGGACGCGCTGCGTGACATCGTTCGCTACTACACGCGCGAGTCGGGCGTGCGCAACCTCGAGCGCGAAGTCTCCAAGATCTGCCGCAAAGTGGTGAAAGAGCTCGCGCTCGGCACGGTGCCGGCCAATGCGAAGGCGAAGGTCAAGAAAATCCCCGCCAAGGCCGCCAAGCCGGGCAAGGCGCTCGCCCCGGGCCAGGTGCGCGTGGATGCGTCCAACCTCGACCACTACCTCGGTGTGCGCCGTTTCGACTTCGGTCGTGCGGAGCAGCAGAACGAAGTGGGCCTGGTGACGGGTCTGGCGTGGACCCAGGTCGGCGGCGACCTGCTCAGCATTGAAGCCTCGGTGGTGCCGGGCAAGGGACGTCTGGTCCATACCGGACAGCTGGGCGATGTCATGAAGGAGTCGATCCAGGCGGCGTTGAGCGTGGTGCGCGCGCGGGCGGATCGCTTCGGCATCGAACCCGATTTCCACGAGAAACTCGACATCCACATCCACGTGCCGGAGGGCGCCACGCCAAAGGACGGACCGAGTGCCGGCATCGCCATGTGCACGGCGCTGGTGTCGTCGCTCACCAAGGTGCCTGTGCGCTCGGAGGTGGCGATGACCGGCGAGATCACCCTGCGTGGCCGTGTGCTGCCCATCGGTGGTCTCAAGGAGAAACTGCTCGCGGCGCATCGCGGTGGTATCACCACGGTGATCATTCCGGAAGAAAACCGGAAAGACCTCGCCGACCTGCCGGAAAACATCACATCGTCGCTGGACATCCATCCTGTGAAGTGGATCGACGAGGTGCTCGACCTTGCGCTCGAGCGAGCGTTGGGCCCGAAGAAGCCGGGTGGTGGCGAAGGCGTGGCGGTGCCGCGCGCGAAGGGCAAGGGTAAGGCGAAAGAGTCGCCGTCCGTCACCCATTAATTGCCATTTCATCGTTTCCGTTCGCGAACAAGGGCGCACTCCGGTACGCCCTTTTCGTCTTCGTGGTGCTGATTCGTCAACGCGCAATAATCCCATTCGTCCGCGTGCGCAAGTCTCTTCAGCCCATGCATATGTGCTGAAAGCCTTGGTATTGCTTGTATTGCGGTGGGGGGGAGGGCGCTGGTATAAAGGCGGCACCGCAATCACCCGATGCCGCAACGGCACGATCGATCGCGGGGTCGATTCCCAGGTCACCTGGCTCCAACGACCTAGCCTTTTTCCTCCAGGATCGCCGTCCGGCGGTTCGAATCACCTTTAGGAGTTACGTAATGAATAAATCCGAACTGATCGCCGCCATCGCCGAGAAGTCCGAGCTGTCGAAGGCCGATGCCGGTCGCGCGCTCGAAGGCCTGATCGAAGCGGTGAAGGAAGCCCTGAAGAAGGGTGACGACGTCGCCGTCGTCGGGTTCGGCACGTTCAAGGTGCGTAGCCGCGCCGCCCGTACGGGTCGCAACCCGCGCACGAACGAAGAGATCAAGATCCCCGCGTCGAAGGTGCCTGCGTTCACCGCTGGCAAGGCGCTGAAGGATCACGTAAACTAACCGGTCTGACCGTTAGGGGTGCTTAGCTCAGCGGTAGAGCGTCGCCTTTACACGGCGCTGGTCGGGGGTTCGATCCCCTCAGCACCCACCAACGGAACGTGGAGTGGTAGTTCAGTCGGTTAGAATGCTGGCCTGTCACGC
>CAJYHU010000429.1 GCA_913774655.1 uncultured Luteibacter sp.
GGCTCACGGCGTCCTCGCGAATCGATCGGCTATGATCCGGACGTTTCGGCGCCGCGAGGGCGTCCGACCGCCCCACCGAAGGAAAACGCGATGCGAGCGATGCGTGTGACCACCCTTGGCCTTCTCCTGACCGCTGGCCTCGCCGGCTGCGTGACGCCGGGCGGCACCAGCCAGCCCCGCAGCGCGGCGCCCTCGGGCGAAGCCACCCAGGCCGCGCAGGCGCTCTACACCAAGGGCCAGTTCGACCAGGCCGCGCAGGCCTACCTCGCCCTCGCCAGCCAGGACGACGCCAATCGCGACTACTACCGGCTGCTTGCCGCCGAAGCCTATCGACAGGAAGGCGCCATCGACCGCGCCGCGCCGGTGGTGGCCGACATCCGTCGCTCGAAGCTGGAAGGCGAGGACGCGCTGCGCTTCGACGCCCTGCGGGCCGAGATCGCCCTGAAGAAGAACGACCCGGCCACCGCGCTCTCGCTGACCGGCAAGCCGCCGGGCCGGGTGTCGTCGCAGATCGCGCAGCGCCTCGCCGAATTGCGCGCCCGTGCCCAGGCAGCGTCCGGCGACCCGTGGAGTGCGGCCCAGACGCGCGTGGACATGGATGGCCAATTGCACGGGCTCGACCGCGAAGAAAATCGCCGCGAGATCCTCACCCTGCTCACTGGCCTGGGGGCGCAGCCGCTCGCCGAACGCCTGGCGCCGATGTCGGCCAACGATCCGATGCGGCCCTGGGTGGTCGAGGCGCAGACCCAGCTCGGCAGCGCGACGCGCAGCCCCGCCGTGCTCGACCAGGCCGTGGGCACGGTCACCGGCGAAAAGAACGTGCGTGAGGGCTACAAAGTGCCGGACAAGGTCGCGCTGCTGCTGCCGCTGACCGGTCCGCTGGCCGGCGCGGGTGCCGCGATCCGCGACGGCTTCATCACCAATTATGTCGATGCCGCGCGCACGCACGCGCCGCGCCCGAAGGTGGTGGTGTACGACTCGGGCAACGATGCGGCGCACGCCGTGGCGGCGTATGAGAAAGCCGTGGCCGACGGCGCGAATGTCGTGGTGGGCCCGCTCAACCGCGAGGGCGTCTCGGCGATCTTCGCCAAGGGTGCGCTCCCGGCCCCGATGCTCACCCTCAATTATCCCAGCGACAACAAGAACCTGCCGCCCTCCGGCGCCAACGAGTTCGGCCTGCTCCCGGAAACCGAGGGCGCCCAGGTCGCCGACCACATGGCCGATCGCGGCCTGCACAAGGCCGTGGTCATCGTCTCCACCGACGATTTCGCCCGCCGTGCCGGCAACGCCTTCAAGGCCGAATGGCAGGCCCGCGGGGGCACGTTGTCGAGTCAGGTGACGCTGGATGCCTCGAGCATCGATTTCGCGTCGCAGCTCTCCGGCATCAACGTCGGCGATGCGCCCGACGACCAGACCGACGCCGGCGTGTTCATCAGCATGAAGCCGCAGCAGGCCCGCCTGCTGCTGCCGCAGCTGCGCCTGGCGAAGAACACGCTGCCCGTGTTCGCCACCTCGCATGTCTACGCGGGCACCGACGATCCCGCCGCCGACCGCGACCTCGAAGGCGTGGAGTTCTGCGATGCCCCGTGGCTGTTCGACGCGCAGCCGGGCCTCGCCCGCCGCGCCGACCTGGGCGCCGCGTTCCCGGCGACCAAGGGCGTCGCCGCGCGACTGTTCGCGTTCGGCATGGACGCCTGGGGCCTGGTGCCCTACATCGATTGGATGCGCGGCCATCCGGGCAGCTACCTGCCCGGTGCCACCGGTCAGCTCGTGGCCGACGAGTTCGGCCGGGTGCGTCGCGTACTCATCTGGGCGCGCTTCACCGACGGCGTCGCGCACCCGGTGGCGGGTAGCCTCGAGCTCGAAGCGCCGGCCACGGCCCCCAACGTCGAGAACGGCGGGGCCTGATCCCTCCCCCTTACCCCGGCGCGGCATGGAGTCCGCGTTGAAAAATCCCCGCCACACCACCGCGCGCCGCGCCACCGGAGATCGCTTCGAGGGCGCGGCGCGTTCGTTTCTGGAAGTCCGTGGGCTGCGCTTCGTCCACGGCAACTTCCTCTGCCGCCACGGCGAGATCGACCTGGTGATGCGCGAAGGCGACACCGTGGTCTTCGTGGAGGTGCGCTACCGGCACAGCGCGGCTTTCGGCGGTGCGGCGGCGTCGATCACGGCCGCCAAGCGGCGACGGATCGTGAGCGCGGCGCACGTCTGGCTATCCGCACGGCCGCACGACGCGCGGCGGCCGTGCCGGTTCGACGTGATGGCGTTCGAAGGCGAGCGGGTCGAGTGGATCCGGGGAGCGTTCGAGCCATGAACCGCCGAGCCGGCCGGCATCCACCGGTAGGCATACGACGGTACGACCCGATCAACGGCCGGAGACGAACGCCTCGTGCCGCATCGTCGCCAGCTCGGCCACGGCGTTCACGGTGATGTCCGGCGGCGTGTCGCCGAAGACGTCGTCCGCGCGTTCGGCGTAGTGGCCCTGGCGCACGAACACCGTCGTCACCCGCTCGCCCAACCGCTGTTTCATCGCCACGAGGATGCGCGGCTTGTCGTCCACCATCACGTAATGGTCGGCGGGGTAATGCGCCTGCATATCGTCGAGCATGTCTTCCTTGTGCACGTAGATCAGCACCTCGCCGTCGAACAGGTCCCACAATCCGGCGCGGCGGATCTTGCGCGGCTGGAACACGGTGTCGCCGTCGGACATGATCACGGGTCGGCCGAGCGCGCGCAGGTGCGCGATGGTTTCCGGCACGCCCGGGAAACGACGCTCATCGAACGGATAGTCGAGCAGGAAGAACGACATCGCCATGAACCGACGGTCGCTGTCCTTGCCGCGCATGCGTTGCAGCACGCCCAGGTAATCGGCGTAGCCCACCACGTCGCGGGTTTGCCGGTCGATCGCCTGGTAGCGTTCGCGCCCCTCCACCCCGAAATCACGTTCGAGTCGCTCCGCCAGGTCGGCGCTGAACCGGTCGTTGTCGATCAGCGTGTTGTCGACGTCGAAAAGAAAAACGAGGGGATCACGGGAAGCCACAGGCAGGAAGTCCTTCGTCGAAAAGCGATGGACATCATAGGGGGTCGGGCGGCGGCGTCCACTAGGCCCGTCGCGGTGGCACGAGCGACAGGCGCTTGCCCGACTGCGACGCGCGGGGCGCGAGCAAACGCTCGATCTCGTCCGGCGGCAGCGGCCGGGAATAAAGATACCCCTGCGCCTCCTGGCACCCCGCGCGCAACAGGAACTCGTGCTGCGCCTCGGTCTCGATGCCTTCGGCGATGGTGTGCAGTTCGAGGCTGCGGGCGATCGCCAGCATCGCTTCGGTGATCGCCACGTCGTTGCCGTTGGACGGCAGGCCGGCGATGAACGAGCGGTCGATTTTCAGGTAAGCCACCGCGGGAAGCTTCAGGTAGGCCAGTGATGAATAACCGGTGCCGAAGTCGTCGATCGCCACGCCGACGCCGAGCTTGTGCAAGGACTGCATCGCCCGCTCGGTGTCCTCGCCCAGGCGCAGGATCGCGCTCTCGGTCAGTTCCACCAGCAGCCGGTTCGCGGGCACGCCGGCCTGCACGAGGGCCTGGCTGATGCCAGGGAGGAAATCCGGATGGGCGAACGTGCCCGCCGAGACGTTCACCGCCATGCGTAGCGGCGGCAGGCGCATCTGATCCCACAGCACCATCTGGGCGCAGGCGGTTTCCATGACCCATTGGTCGATCTGGCGGATCAGGCCGAGGCTCTCGGCGATGGGGATGAATTCGTCCGGCGGCACGCTGCCGCGCTCGGGGTGGCGCCAGCGGACCAGTGCCTCTACCGCAACGATGCGCCCCGTGCGCATCTCGACGCTGGGCTGGTAAAGCAGTTGGAACTCGTTGCGCGTGAGCGCCTGGCGCAGTTCGGAAGCGAGCTTGAGCCGACGCCGCGCGTCCGCGTGCATCTTGGGCGTGTAGAAGCGCAGCGCGTTGCGCTCTTCGGTCTTGGCCACGTACATGGCCGCGTCGGCGTTCGCGATCAGCGTGACGGGGTCGTTGCCGTCCAGCGGGTAGCCGGCGATGCCGATGCTCGCGCTCACGTAGAGTTCGTAGTCGTCCAGGGAGAACGGCCGCGCCAGCGCGGCGAGCAGGGCCTCGGCGACCAACAGCGCCTCCTCGCGGGAACGCAGTTCGCCGAGCAGCACCGTGAATTCGTCGCCACCGATGCGGCCGGCGACGTCGTTGGGCGACAACTGGGCACGAATGCGCTCGGCCACGCGGATGAGCAAAGCGTCGCCGATGGCGTGGCTGTAGCTGTCGTTGATGACCTTGAACGCGTCGAGGTCGACGAACAGCACGGCCGCGGCACCGCGGGTGTGTGCCGCGCGGGTGATCGCTTCGGCGCAGAGCCGCTCGAATTCGGCACGCGTGGCCAGGCCCGTCAGCGGGTCGTGCGTGGCCAGGTGCTGCAGGCGCTGGCGGTCGGCCTTGCGCGCGGTGATGTCGGTGACCACGGCCACGTAATGTTGCGGCCGTCCGTCGGCGTCGCGGATGGCACTGATGCTCATCAGCTCCGGGTAGGTCGTGCCGTCGGCGCGGCGGCTTTCCACTTCACCCTGCCAGTTGTTGCCCGCCGCCACGGCTTCCCACAGCGATGCCGGCAGCGGGCGCCCATCGGGCAGCGTGCGGGTGGCGTCCAGGCGCGTGCGGCGCAGCTCGTGCGGCGCGATGCCGGTGAGCTTGGCGTGGGCATCGTTCGTGGTGGTCACGCGGCGATCGGCGTCGGCGATGATGACGCCCTCGGCGATGCTGGCGAGGGCCTCGGCCGCGATCTTGCGCTCGCGCTCCATCACCACGCGGTCGGAAATGTCGCGCACGATGGCCTGCGAGACCTGGCGCGATCCCCAGGCGACGAGGCTGCTCTGGGTTTCCACCGGGCGCAGCGACCCGTCGGCACCGCGCAGCGTGCCTACGCCGGTATGGGCCGAGCCTTCCGCGAACAGGCTGGACAGCTGGATGCCGGCCAGTTCGTGCCGCGAACAGCCGATCCATGTCGCGGCTCGCCGGTTGGCGTCGAGGATGCGACCGGAGGCGTTGTCGACCATGAAGATCGCGTCGGCCGCGCTGTCGAACAGCAGCCGGTAGCGTTCTTCCGTGCCGCGGATGCCGGCGAGGATGCGCGTGGCCATGCGCAGCCAGAGCAGCGAGGCGAGCGCGGCCACGCCCAGCACCATCACGAAAAGCACCCGGCCCAGCCAGGACGCGCCATTGGCGATGTAGAGCGAGAACGCCTTCGCGCGCGGCTCGATATAGGCGTTGAGCGCGCCGATGCGCGCACGCTCCGCGTCGACCTGCTCGCGTGACGGGGTGTCACGGGCGTAGGTGCCTTCAAGCCGGTCGGCGATCTGCCTGAGCTCGGCGATGCTGCCGTCCACCGAACGCCATTCGGTCACCGCTTCGCGCACGAAGGGCATGCCGTCGAAGTATTCGAAGATGAAGACCATGCCCGGGATGGCTTCCGGGATGACGCCGCCCCGCGCGAAGGCGTCTTCCACCGCCGCATGGGAGAAGCGCCCGCTGGCGATCGCGTCGCGAGCCTCCCGGTCGGCCATCACCACGGCGTAGTTGCGCCGGAACGACGCGAGGTCGTCCGGCCGGCCATGCGAGGCGTAGGTGTCCAGGTCGATCACCGCCTGCTTCTGGGCCTTCGACCACAGACTCTCGCCGTTGAGGAAACCGGCGAGAGTGACCTGGATCTGCAGCGCACCCCAGGTAAGGGCCAGCACCAGTCCCACCACGGCCACCAGCGCGTAGGCCAGCGGCATCAGTCGCCTTGCGAGGGGCACGGATTGGCTGGTTTCAGCGGATCGCATGGATAGCCCGGTGAGTGGTTGCCTGATGGTGATGCGCCACGTGGTCTTCCGTCCCGGCTCAGGCGGCCTGGTCGCTCAAACGGCGAACCGAGGCCAGCCCGTCCATGCAGCGGTCCAGCGTGATGCTCATGCTGACGTAACTACGGCGAACGCACTCCCGGATGTGCTCCACCTGGTCCACCGGAGGATTGCCGCCCAGCAGGGTGCAAACGATCTCCAGGGCCTCCCAAGGATGAGTATCGTCATAGGCCGCGTGAAGCTGAAGCCACCGCAGTCCGGCTTTGCGGCCGGTAATCGGCAGACTTTCGGCGTAGGTCTGGCTGTCGTACACGATCTGCGACCAGTCTCCGGTGGCGCCCTCCACGGCATAGTTGGTGGCGGCGATCCCGGCGGCCAGCGAATCGTTGCGGGTCACGTCCTCGCACCAGGCGGCCAGGGCCTGGGAGCCCTTGGGCGGCTCACCGCCTAGCACCTCCTCGCGCGACACCCCGGCGCTCTCGGCCCAGTTGAGCCAGTACTCCGCGTGATTCTGCTCCACCCGGATGTTGCGCACCAGCCAGCGGCGGGCGAGGTCGTCGCCCGGGCTGCGGCCGTAACGGGTTTTCAGCAGGCTGTGCGACATGTAGCCGGGAAAACGCTCGATCACCGGCCACACGCCCACCATGAAATGCCGGGTGGTCTCGGCGTCCAGCGTGGCCGCGCACATGGCCGACCACATCGCGTGGCTTACGATGGCCTGCCGAGCGTCGGCGCAGTCGGCCACCATGTCCTGGGTCCAGCGCGGGTAGCTGGCGATGTCGGTCTGGGGGCCGGTCAGTTCGAAACGTGCGTTCATAGAAGCGATCTCCTGAAGATCTGCGTTGGGAGGGTCCGGGCGGACCGGGGCATCCCGCGGCCCGCTCTGGCCAGCCCCATTGCGGGGCCGGACCCTCATTAGGGCACACCGCCCGCCAAGCGCCGGACGAGACGGTGGCTAGTCCATCGGTCATGGACCAAGGGGGATGGGCTGGGGCTATCGTTGGCGCCCACGTCCTCGTCAAGGAATCCGTCTCCATGGTCACCCTCCACCGGCTGCTCGCCTCGGCCATCGCCTGCTCGCTGGCTTCCTCCCTGACTCTGGCCGCCGGCGCGCCCGTCGGTGTCGATCTGAAGGGCATCGATCACTCGGTGAAGCCCGGCGACGACTTCAACGGCTACGCGAACGGCGCCTGGGAGAAGACCGCGCAGATCCCGGCGGACCGCGCCAGCACGGGCGTTTTCCTCGAAGTGTTCGAAAAGGCCGAGCGCCGCAACGCCGAGCTGGTGAAGGCGGCCGTCGCCGCCCACGCCGCGCCCGGTACCCAGGAGCGCCTCATCGCCGATTACTACCAGGCCTTCATGGACGAGGCGGGCATCGAAAAGGCAGGATTGGCCCCGATCGCACCCCAGCTGAAGGCCATCGACGCGATCGCCGACCGCCAGGCGCTGTCCACCGCGCTGGGCGCGCAGCTGCGTGCCGATGTCGACCCGATCAACGCCACCCGCCTGGACACCGGCCACCTGCTGGGCCTGTTCGTGGCCCAGGGGCTGGAAGATCCGTCGAAGAACTACCCCTACCTGTTGCAGGGCGGCCTGGGCATGCCCAACCGCGACTACTACCTGAACAACGACAAGGACATGGTGGCGGCGCGCACGCAGTACGCCACCTACGTGCAGGCCCTGCTCGAAAAGGCCGGCACGCCGGATGCCGCCGCCAAGGCCAAAGCCATCCTCGCGCTGGAGACCAAGCTGGCCCAGGCCCAGCTTTCCATCGTAGAGAGCGAGGACATCCACAAGGCCAACAACCCCTGGCCGCGCACCGCGTTCGCCAGCAAGGCGCCGGGCATCGACTGGAACGCCTACTTCAAGGCCGCCGGCCTGGACGACCAGCCCACCTTCATGGTCTGGCAGCCCGCGACGGTGACCCGGTTCTCCGCCCTCGTGGCAAGCGAGCCGCTGGACACCTGGAAGGCCTGGCTGCGCTTCCACGCCCTGGACGAAAGCGCGTTCGTGCTGCCCAAGGCCTTCGACCAGCTCTCGTTCGACTTCCACGGCAAGGCGCTCACGGGCACCCCGAAGCAGCGGGACCGCTGGAAACGCGCCCTGGGCCTGACCAACGCCGACCTGGGCGACGCGGTGGGCCAGATCTACGTGAAGAAATACTTCCCGGCCTCATCGCGGGCGGAAGTGCAGGCCATGGTGAAGAACATCCTGAAGGCCTTCGACGAGCGCGTGGACACGCTGGAATGGATGTCGCCCGCCACCCGCCAGAAAGCCAAGGCCAAGATCGCCACGATCAAGGTGGGCGTCGGTTACCCCGACACCTGGCGCGACTACAAGGGGCTGGAGGTCCGCCCCGACGACGCCTTCGGCAACCACTACCGCGCCGAACTTGCCGAATATCGGCATCAGGTCGCGAAGCTGGGCAAGCCGGTCGACCGCGACGAGTGGTGGATGACGCCGCAGACGGTCAACGCGGTGAACCTGCCGCTGCAGAACGCGCTGAACTTCCCCGCCGCCATCCTGGAAGCGCCGTTCTTCGATCCGAAGGCGGACGCCGCCTCCAACTACGGCTCCATCGGCGCCGTGATCGGCCACGAGATCAGCCACAGCTTCGACAACACCGGCGCCGAGTTCGACGCCCAGGGGCGCCTGGCCAACTGGTGGACGCAGGCCGATCAAAAGCACTTCAAAGAGGCGGGCCAACGCCTCGTCCAGCAGTTCAACCAGTACGAGCCGCTCCCCGGCCTGCACATCAACGGCCAGCAGACGCTGGGCGAGAACATCGCCGACCTGTCGGGCCTGACCATCGCCTACGCGGCTTACAAGGAGAGCCTGGGCGGCAAACCGGCGCCGGTCATCGACGGCCTCAGCGGCGACCAGCGTTTCTTCCTCGCCTTCGCGCAGAGCTGGCGCGAAAAGACGCGCGACGCGGCGCTACGGCAGCAGGTGATCGGCGATGGCCACGCACCGGGTGCGTTCCGCGCGCAAACCGTGCGTAACCTCGACCCCTGGTACGACGCGTTCAAGGCGCAGCCCGGGCAGACGCTCTACCTGGACCCGAAACAGCGCGTCCGGATCTGGTAATCGCACGTTGCACCGGCGCAGGCCGGTGCCTACGGCCCCGGTGGTCGGTTATCGCGAGCACCCCTCCGATGTAGCGCTCTCGCGACGACCGACCGCATCGCGGTCGGTCCCGGCCTGCGCCGGGACGACGGAGGTGAGGTGACTGGCTCCTTACCGCCCCACCCCACGCGCCGCCATCGCCAGCAGTCCGTCCACCGTCAACGCCAGCGCCCCCACGAGCAGGGCGCCCTGGACCACGTACGCCGTGTTGTTGCCGACCAGGCCTTCGACGATCGGCGAGCCCAGCGTCGTCGCGCCCACGGCCGAGCCGATGGTCGCGGTGCCCACGCTGACGATCGCCGACAGGCGGATGCCCGCCATGATCGGCCCGGCAGCCAGCGGAAGCTCGACATCGATCAGCCGCCGCCAGCGGCCGTAGCCCATCCCGTCGGCCGCGTGCAGCGCGGCGGCGGGTACCGCATCCAGGCCGGCCACCGTCTGCCCGAGCACCGGCAACACGCCGTACAACACCAAGGCCACGAACGTCGGTGCCGCGCCGAAGCCCAGGAGCGGGACCGCGATCGCCAGCACCGCGACCGGCGGAAACGTCTGCCCCACGACCGCCACCGCGCGCACCGTCGGCAGCAGCGAGCGCCCCGCCGGACGCGTCGCGAGAATCCCCAGTGCCAAACCGATGGCCGTCGCCAACGCGGTCGCCGACACCACAAGCAGCAGGTGCGACACCGTCAGCGCGACGAACGAGGTGCGCACGTACAACGGATGCGACAGCGACGGCCAGCCCGCGTGGAACCACGGTGCCGCATGCGGCAAGCCGAGCAGCAGCAAAACAAGCGTGGCCGCCGGCAGCAGCGCTCTCACGGGGCTCGCTCCACCATGTCCGACAACGCGATCGTGCCGACGCGACGCCCATCGCGCATCACCGGCAAACGATCGCGCCCCTGGCTGAGCATCGCCCCGAGCGCATCCTGCAGGCTTGCCGCGGCATCGACCGGCTCGCCGTCGCAGGTATCGCCCGGACGAACGCGCTCCGCCACAGGGTGCAACGCCAGTTCACGCAGACGCGCCCGCGCGCCGCCGACGAATTCCCGCACCACGTCGTCGACCGGCGCGCGAATCAACTCCGTCGGCGTGCCGGTCTGCACCAGCCGTCCGCCGAGCATCAGGCCGACGCGGTCGCCGAGCCCGAAGGCCTCGTCCATGTCGTGCGTCACGAAGAGAATCGTCGTCTTCGTCTCGCGCTGGATCGCCTTCAGGCTCACCTGCAGGGACTCCCGCGTGAGCGGATCGAGCGCACCGAAGGGTTCGTCCATCAGCACGATGCGCGGCCGCGCGGCGAGCGCACGCGCCACGCCCACGCGCTGCTGCTGGCCGCCCGACAACGTGCGTGGATACCGTGACGCCATCCCCGGCTCGTCCAGATGAAGCAGCCCCAGCAGCGCCTCCACGCGCTCGTCGATAGCGGCCTTCGTCCAGCCCAGCAGGCGCGGCACGGTGGCGATGTTGTCCCCCACCGTGCGGTGAGGAAACAACCCCACGGACTGGATCGCGTAGCCGATGCCGCGGCGTAACGGCTCGACCGAAAGCGTGGCGATATCCGTACCGTCCACGCGCACGGTTCCGCCATCCGGCGTCACCAGCCGATTGACCATGCGCAGCAACGTCGACTTGCCCGACCCGGACGGACCGACCAGCACGAAGAACTCGCCCTCTTCCACGCGCAGGGACACGTCATCGATGACGGTACGCCCGCCAAATTCCTTGCGGATGTGTTCGAACACGATCATGCGCGACGCTCCGTCAATGCCAACACCCCCTGGAACAGGAGATCCACGAGCAACGCCAGGCCGATGATCGCCAGCGTGCCCAGCAACACCATGTCGGTCGCGCCCTGCCCGATGCCGAGGAACACGAAACGGCCCAGGCCGCCCGCACCGATCAACGCTGCGACGGCCGCCAGCCCGATGGTCTGCACGGCAACGATGCGCAGACCCGCCAGCAGCACGGGCCAGCCCAGCGGCAGCTGTACGCGCACGAGCACCTGCCAGCGGCTCATGCCCAACCCCCGCGCGGCGTCGCGCGCGTCGGCCGGCACGGCCTCCAGCCCGCCGATGGTGTAGCGGACCACCGGCAGCAAGGCATACAGCACCAGGGCAAACACGGCGGGCGCGGCCCCCGTGCCGCCGAAACCCCATGCTCCCAGCACCGGCCAACGCGTCGCGATCCATGCGAACGGACCGATGAGCAGGGCGAACAACGCCAGCGACGGCACGGTCTGAAGAAAAGCCAGCACGCCCAGCAGCACGCCTTCGCCGCGACGCGTCCGCCACGTGCGCAACCCCAGTGGCGCACCGATGAGAAGGGCAAGCGACAGCGTCAGCACACACAGGCGCAGGTGCGTGAACAGCGCTTCGACGAACGCGTCGTGCTGCGCGTGGAATTCGCGCACCACGGCGATGCCGTCGAAACCGCCCGCGACGGCGTAGCCCCCCACGGCGCCCGTCACCGCCACCCAGACGACGACCTGCCATCCCCTTCCCACCTCGCGCAGCCGGTCGAGCAGCAACAGCCCGGCGGCCAGCCACATCGTCCAGAAGCCCGCACCGGCCTGCACCCGGGTGGTCGCCCGTGCGCCGGCCAGCCAGGTCGTCGCCTCGTGCGCGAGGCACCACGGCAGTGCCACGATGACGAGGGCCACGCACCCGATCGCCAGCCCGCGAGGCGCGCGCGGCCACGCCGTTACCGCAAGGGCGCCCCATAACGCGGCGAAAAGCCAGGGATGCGGCCGTTGCGCGATACCGCTGAGCAGCCGGTTCGGTGCGACATGCGCGAACGGCAAGGTCGCGGCGGCGATGGCGCCGATCGCGCAAAGCATCAGCACGGGCAGCAGGGGGGCCCGGCTCACGGCACCAGCCGTTGTTCGCGCAGGTACGCCGAAGCCACGGACGAGGCGTCCTCGCCGTCAATCTGCGTCCGCGCGTTGAGCGCGCGCAGCCGTTGCAGGGTGAGCGGGCGGAAGGCGGCCTCCAGCGCGGGACGCATCGCGGGATACCGGCGCAGCACCGCGTCGCGCACCACGGGCGCGGGCTGATACACCATCTCGATGTGCCTGGGATCGTCAAGCACCGCCAGTCCCGTCACCGCGATCGCGCCATCGGTGGAGTAGACCATGCTGGCGTTGACACCGGAGATGCCTTCGGCGGCGGCCTTGATCGTCGCCGACGTATCGCCGCCGGCCAGCACGAGCAATTGGTCGCCGCGGAGGGTGAAGCCGTATGCCCGCTGAAACGCCGGCAACGCGGCATCGCTTTCGACGAACTCGGCCGACCCGGCGAGCTTCACCGTGGCGCCAGCGCGCACCCAACGGGCAAAGTCGTCGAGCGTGCGCAGCCCCGCCGCGCGGGCGACGTCGCCGCGCACGCCGATGGCCCAGTGGTTGTCGGCGGGTGCGGGCGAAAGCCAGACCAACCGGTGCGCCGCCAGGTCGAGAGCCGCGGCACTGACGTAGGCCCGCGCGGCGTCCCGGAACGCGGGATCGCCCTCCTTATGAAAGAAGAACGCGGCGTTGCCGGTGTATTCCGGATACACGTCGAGATCGCCGTTGACGAGCGCGCGCCGCACGATCGAGGTCGGCCCCAACTGGGTGCGATCGACCACATCGATGCCCTGGTGGCGCAGCACCTGCACCACGATCTGCCCGAGCAGCGCGCCCTCGTTGTCCGCCTTGGAGCCGACGCGCACGGCCT
>CAJYHU010000430.1 GCA_913774655.1 uncultured Luteibacter sp.
CCGCCGTGGACCGCGCCTTCTACAAGGCGTCGAACATCGTGGCACTGAGGCGACACACGCCGTCGGCGATCCGTCGGTGGTCGGGCGGTCTTCCATGCCGCGGCCGCTCCCCGGCGGCCGCGGCGTGCTCCTCAACGGCGGATCGCCGACGGCGTGTGTCGCCTCAGTGCCACGATGTTCGACGCCTTGTAGAAGGCGCGGTCCACGGCGGCATCGCCAAAGCGCTGGCTCACGGCATCCTGCACGCTGTTCGCCGTCACGCCTTCCCACTTGCCGGGCCGCAGCCACACCTTCACGTGATGCGCTTGGCTGGGGTCGGCGAACTTGCCGTCGCCGATGAATGCGTAGACGAAGTCGGCGATGGCCTTGCCTGTGACCTGGCTGGGTTGGGGGCCTTGGGCCTTCCACGTCTCAAACACCTTCTTCGCGGCATCGCGGATACGGCAAAGGGCTTCGTTTCCGGGCGGTTGGGTGAACACACTGGCGGCGCTGTCCGGCAGGCGAGCGCAATCCTTGAGCAGGTCGGTGGCGATCTCGATGAAGAACGGGTCGGGTACCACGACGCGCTCGCCCTCGTCCACGAGGAAGCCGTAGAGATGACGTTCGAAGGTATCGCCTGTCTTGAACACCGGGTGAGAGGCGAAGCTCCACTCGGCGAAGCGCGGCATGCCGATGCCGTCGCCCGGTAGCGGGAGACCGTGCAGACCCCACAGGATCAGGTCGCCGTAGTTGCTGTCGGAGAGCGTTTTCTGGCGAAGGTCGTCCTGGAATGCGTCGAGCACGGCCTTGTCGATGCTCAGCGGATCGGCGTTGACACGGGTGAGGAAACCCCGGGTAAGCACGGGCATCATCGAGCGGCTCTTAGGATCGCGGTTGACGCGTTCGAGCGCCATGGCGCGCATCGAGCGAAGTACCCAGTAGTCCTCCATGTTGCAACCGGTGACGCCGACCGCCGAGAACGCACGCTTCTGCTCTTCGCCGATGAACCACGGCGAGGTGCCGCTGACTTCGGGTGTGCATGTCGTGGTGGTGTATGACGTCACCAGGCGAGAAATGACGTCTTTCAGGGCGATCCCCACGGCCACCCAGCTCTCTTCGTTACGCTTGTAGCGCGGGTCGACGTCGACACGGCTCACGGCAAGGTCGTTGTGCCACTGGTTGAACCACGCCGCGAGTCCGTCGGTGGGCATCGGCGGCGCCTTGGAGCCGACCTTCGCAGCGAAGTGATATACCCCGCCTTGTGAGCCGATGGCGATCGACGGCTGGACCGGTCCGTCGCCATAGACAAGGCCGACGTAAAGGCTCGCGCAGATCGGCGACAGCGAGCCCGGCGGGCGGGACGTGGCGGCGCCGCCCTGTGCGCCAAAGCAGCTGAGGCGCACCGGCCATTCCACGTTCTGCGCGGCGGCGTGGGCCCATTGGCTCGATGCGGCCGAGACCGCCTTGAGGAGGAATTCGATGTACGGTGACATCAGGCTCGGCTGGAGCCCCATCTCCGGCGAGCGGATGACGATGATGGGCGCTTCCTTCGAACCCGTGGTGTCGTACTGGAAACGCACGACCGATAGCACGGGGTTCGCCAGGGACACCTTCGTCGGTTTGCCCGTGCTTTTCGCGTGCAGGTCGCGGACGTCGAACAGGCGAATGACGTCGATGCTCTTGCGGCGCAGCTCCGCGTCGCCGGGGTCGTCGCTTTGCAGGAAGATCGAAATGGCGCGTGCAAGCACGCCCTCGGCCGTGGCGTCCTCGCCCGGACGGTCGGCAGCGGCGGCACTGGCCTCCACGACCCGAATCTGCGGTGCGGCATACCGCGTCAGGGGCCACTCCAGCACGGGGCCGCGGGCGTCGACGGTGCCGCGCTCCACCAGCAGCACCGGTCGTCGCTGGGCCGCGGGTTTTTTCTGCTCGGCGGTGAGCAGGCCGTTCAATACGGTGTTGATCTCCTCGTCCATGAAGCCGAGGTAGACATCGATCAGGGGGTCCGACATGGCGTGTCTCGGTGGCACCGGCACATGCCGGTAAGCCAGCATCGCGAGGTGCACCCCCAACGCCGTATAGGCAAAGCACTGATTCGGAAGGGGCGGCGTGCGGGTCGTTGTCCCCGATCCGCCAAGCCGTCCGGTGTGCATCCGGACACCGACGCGATTAGCATGGCGGGGGCGTCGACCGGACGCCGGGAGGAGGACAGACGCGTGGCCCATCTCATATCGACGGACGTGCGGGCGTTCATTCCCGCCATGGACTTTGCCTTGTCCAAGCGCTTTTACGCTGCGCTGGGCTGGGAGACGCGCGACGTCGACCGGGGGCTAGCCCTCGTGCGCGTGGGCGACCGGCAGCACTTCTACGTGCAGGACTACTACCGCAAGGACTTCGCCGAAAACTGCATGCTGCATGTCACCGTGGAAAGCGTCGACGACTGGTATGCGCATCTTTCGACCGTGTTGGCTCGCGAAGACTTTCCCGGTGCGCGGGTCCAGCCGCCGTCGCACCAGCCCTACGGCGCGCGCGTGGTCTTCGTGCACGATCCGAGCGGGGTGCTGCTCCATTTGTGCGAGTGGGATTGACGCACAGCGGTGCCCGCGACGGTGCGGGTGGGGAAGCGGCGTACGCAAGGGCGGGTCGCAGGAAATCGCGTCATGTGACGCTGTCATGTAGATGAAACAATTGAGTCACGGAAGCGAAATGGGGTTCACGCATCCTTCGCGCCGTTGGCCTGGGTTGAGATTTTTCGCATTCGCCCGGGGCACAGGGGACTACCAATCATTTCCATCGGAGAGATTTCCATGCGTTCCAAGTTGCTCACGGCGGCCATTGCCGCAGGACTGGGCGTGACGAGCTTCACGGCCATGGCTGCGACCAAGACCCAGCCGACGAAGGTGACGGTCGACGCCGCGACGCTCCAGCAGCTCCAGGCGCAGCTCGCTGCCCTCCAGGCCAAGGTGTCTGAACTGGAGAGCAAGCAGGAAGCCCAGGCCGACGCACAGATCGAAACGGCCAAGGCCGTCAACGACGTGCAGGTCACCGCCTCCGACGCCGTGGCGGCCACCAAGAAGTCGTCCGATAAGCTGGCCTACAAGGGCGTGAACATCACGCTCGGCGGCTTCCTCGCCGCGGAAACGATCTACCGCACCCACCAGGAGGGTGCCGACATCGCGTCCAACTGGAATGGCATCCCGTACCGCAACTCGTCGGTCGGCCGCATGTCCGAAGGCCGCTTCAGCGCGCGCCAGAGCCGCGTCTCGATGCTTGCCCAGGGCGACGTGAGCCCGGATACGCACGTGGCCGGTTACATCGAGGCCGACTTCCTCGGTGGCGCCCAGACCGCGAACCAGAACGAATCCAACTCGTTCAACCCGCGCGAGCGCAACGTCTACATGACGGTCGACTGGGATAACCCGGGCCTGCACCTGCTGGCCGGCCAGAGCTGGTCGATGCTGACGCTCAACGCCAAGGGCATCACCCCGCGCACCGAAGCGG
>CAJYHU010000431.1 GCA_913774655.1 uncultured Luteibacter sp.
CCTGCCTTATCTCTCGCGCGTGGCCCTGCACGTGGCCCGCCTGTTCGATCCCGTGCTATGACTGCGACCCGACCTTCCAGGAATCCGCCGATGCTGCGTACGCTCGCCTTTCTCGCCGCCACCGCCATGACCGGCACCTCGCTCGCCGCGACATCGGGTTTCGTCGCACGCGACGTCACCGTGCACGGCAAGAGCTACCACTACCAGGTATTCGTCCCGGCCAGCCTCGAAGGCCATCCGGCGGTCGTGCTGTTCCTGCATGGCAGCGGCGAGCGCGGCTCGGACAACCGCCAGCAGCTGACCCAGGGCTTGCCGCACTGGCTCGAGGACCATCCCGATTTCCCCGCCGTGGTGGTCGTGCCGCAGGTGCCCGACGACCAGGAATGGACCGACCGCCAGAACGTCGACATGGCGATGGCCGCACTCGAGCAGGCGGTGACGGAATTCCACGGCGACCGTCACCGCCTCTACCTCACCGGCCTGTCGATGGGCGGCTACGGCGCGTGGCAGCTGGCCGCCACCCACCCGAACACCTTCGCGGCCGCGGCGATCGTATGCGGCGGCGTCACCCCGTTGTCGGACGAGCGCCAGCTTTACGTGCACGGGGTGCCGGACGGCGCGGACGCGTTCGCCTGGACGGCGAAGGCGATCGGCAAGCTGCCCGTGTGGATCTTCCACGGCGGCGACGACACCTCGGTGCCCACCGAGCAGTCGCGACGCATGCATGCCGAACTGGCCAAGCGCCACGATGAGGTCAAGTACACCGAATACCCCGGCGTGGGGCACGGCTCTTGGATCAACGCTTACGCCGAACCGGACCTGTGGACCTGGATGTTCCGCCACACGCGCTGACGCGAGCCACCCCAGGGCGCGGGGCGTTCACTCGCCCCGCAGGTGGCCCATCAACCGCTTGAAACCGCCGGAGAACACGGCCCAGCCGATGGCCGCGCCCAGCAGGCCGCCCAGCAGTTCGAACAGCACGCGCAGGCCGATCGCGTCCGGGTCGTGCACGGTGGCGAGCTTGAGCCGGATCATGGTGGGCGACTGCATCGGCACCACGTTGAAGTAGAACAGGTTCCAGATGTCCTGGCCGCCGGCCACGATCACGGTGAGCACGTAGGCCACGGCAAGCTCCTTGCCGTGGCTCCACCCGCCGCCCTTGCCGAAAAGGGCGCGCACCAGCAGGTAAAGCAGGATGCCGACGACGAGCGCGATGCCACCGGCCTCGAGCGCGCCGGCCAGGCCATAGTCCATCCAGCTGCGGTCGTAGGGCATCGGGTAGGGGCTCGTGATGGATCAGGCGGGCATTATGCCCGGCCGAAGCGCAGGTAAAGCGATACCGACAGCACCGCGCCCGCGATCGAGGCCACGGCCGCCATCAAGAAGATGCCCGGGTAGTCGAAGCGACCGGCCACCCACCCGCCGAGCGGGCCGGTGACACCCAGCGCCACGTCGAGGAACACCGAATAGGCGCCCAGTGCCGCGCCGCGATTGTGCATGCTCACCCGACTGACCGCTTCCACGCCCAGCGACGGAAACACCAGGGCGAAGCCCGCGCCGGTGAGGGCCGCGCCGCCGAGTGCGAGTTCGGGCGTGCCACCCAGCCAGAGCAGGAGCAAACCAAGGCATTCGAGGGTCAGTGAGGCGATGGCCACGCGGTAGCCGCCGAAACGGTCGATGGCGTTGCCGAACACCAGCCGCATGCCGATGAAGCAGCCGCCGAAGACCGACAGCGACATCGCGGCGCCGTCCCAGCCGCGACTGGCGTAGTAAAGCGCCACGAAGGTCGACAGCGAACCGAAACCGATCGAGCCGAGCGCCAGGCCCGCACCGTAGGGCATCACGCGCGAAAGCACGCTACGGAACGACAGGCGCTCGCCGTGGGTCGGCGGCACGTGCCGCTTCCACAACGCGAACGGCAACACCAGCGCCCCAAGCGCGAAGGTCACCACGCCCAGCGCGATGAAGCCGTGGTGCGCCGCGAGCGTCACGCCCAGCGGCGCGCCGAGTGCGATGCCACCGTAGGTGGCGATGCCGTTCCAGGAAATCACCCGCGCGGTGTGTTCGCCGCCGATGCCCGCGATACCCCAGGCGATGCAGCCGGTGCCGACCCAGCTTTCGGCGAAACCCAGGCCGAAGCGACTCAGGATAATCAGCGCCAGGGAAAGCACCGGCGTCTTCGGCACGAGGGCGGCCAGGGCGAGGAACAACCCCGCGATGGCAAACACGATGAGCCCCGCGACCACCGCCCGCTTCGGCCCCATCGCATCGGCCATGCGCCCCGCGTGCGGTCGGCTCAGCAGCGTGGCGGCGTATTGCACGCTGACCGCGAGGCCCGCCAGCACGGTGGAGTAACCCAGGCCGCCATGGACGAAGCCCGGCAGTACCGCGAGCGGGATGCCGATACCGAGATAGCAGACGAAGGTGAAGACGACGGCCGAAAGGATGCGTGCCGTGATGGCGAAGCGCCTTCCGCGATGGGGGACGAGGGATGGGAGCGACATGACCCACGCATTATACCGGAGGGCTGCTGCACTGCGGCATCGCGCCGCATGAAGGCTTTTTTATCCCGTACCTGCGGCAGAGACGGCGTCACTCGCCCCGTTGCCACCCTGAGGGTTCGCGGACTCGGTCCGCTACCCCGTTCACCGCGTTCTACAAAGCGACGGGGTGGCCGGTTTGCAACGACTCCCGCATCGCGACGGCGATTCGGGTCGCTTCCACCGCATCCTCCATCGTCAGGTCGAACGGCGTGTCGTCGAGCACGGCATCGACGAAATGCGTCGCCTGCGCGACGAACGCCGGTGCGAACCGCTCGTAGAATGACGGCAGCACCGTGTTCCTCACGCCACCCGCATCGGCGATCTCGACGCGGTTGGCGCGGGGATTCCGCCCGATGCTGAGCTTGCCCGCCGTACCGGTGACGTCGGTGTGCGTGTCGTGTCCGTGCGCCTGCGTGCGCGAGGCGTGGAACATCGCCCGGCGCCCGCCCTCGAACTCGACGATGGCGATACCGTTGTCGACGTCGCCGAGCGCTTCCAGGGGCGGATACATCGCCACCGTGCCGGAGGCGAACACCTTCAGCGCCTTCGGCCGGCCCAGCAGCCAACGGGCGAGGTCCACGTCGTGAACGCTGCAATCGAGGAAGATGCCGCCGCTGGTCGGCGCGAAGGCGAGAAACGCGCCCGTGGGATCAGCGAGGTCCGCCGTCTGCGAATACACCAGGAACGGCCGGCCGATGCCGCCCGCTTCGATATGCCGGAACGCATCACGATAGCTCTCGTCGAAACGGCGCACGAACCCCACCATCGCGCGCCGGTGCGACCGGGCCGCATGGGCCGCCGCGCGACGGCATTCGTCCAGGTCCAGCGACAGCGGCTTCTCGCAGAACACATGCTTGCCTGCGTCAAGGGCCTGGGCGATCTGCGCCGGATGCAGCGACGTCGGCGTCACCAGGAACACCGCATCGATGGCCGGATCGGCGAGCATCGCCTCGTACCGCTCGTGGATCGCCGGCAAGCCGAGGGTGTCGCGCACCCACGCGCGCTCCGCCTCCACCGGGCTGCAGGCCGCCACCAGCTCGGCGCGCGGCACCGCGCGCGCCAGGTTCATCGCATACCGCTGCCCCAGGCGACCCAGACCGGCCAGCCCGATACGAAGCTTGCTCATGTCATCGTCCTCAGATGCTCACCGCCACCGCCTGCCCTTCACGCCACGACCGCGCCGCCGCCTCGGCCAGCTCCAGCGCCTTGATGCCGTCGGCGATCGTCGTGCGCACCGGGGTGCACGCCGTCAGCGCATCGAAGAAATGGGCGATCTCGGCGGCGTAGGCGTCGCGGTAGCGTTGCAGGAAGAAGTGTTCCGGCAGATCGTGGGCGATGTTCGCCGCGGTGTGCGACACCACCTGGGTCGGCGCGACGTTGCCGGCCTGGAGCATGCCCTGGCTGCCGTGCACCTCGAAGCGCTGGTC
>CAJYHU010000432.1 GCA_913774655.1 uncultured Luteibacter sp.
AACGAAGGCCGCTGGCGCGGCCTTCGTTGTCGAACGCGAAGGACTGCCCGAGCCGCGAGGGTGGACACCGAAGGCTCTGGCCTCACCGTCCGAGCCGGCCGTAGGCCCGCATCCATGCGAGATCCCCGCACGTCCGCAGAGAACCAAAAAGAAGCCCGGCGCATGGCCGGGCTTGTTCGGGGATCAGTAATCGCGCTTGCGGCGCGGCGGCTTGCCGCCACCACCGCCCGGACGCGGGCCATTCGGCCGGAAGTTGCCGCGGGGACGGGGCGCGCCACCGCCGCCGCCGCTTTGCGGCTGCTCGGTGCCGTCCCATGCCTTGATCTGCAGCTGCTGCTGCGCGACCCACACCTTCTTGAGGTGGTTGAACGTATCGGCCGGCATGCCGTCGGGAAGATCGATGAGGCTGTAGTCGTCGCGAATGCTGACGCGGCCGATGAACTTCGCTTCCACGCCGCCTTCGTTCGCGATGGCACCGACGATGTTGCCCGGCTTCACGCCGTGCTCGTGGCCCACTTCGATGCGGTAGGTCTTCTTGCCCGCTTCGGTGACGTGCGGACGGGGCTGGCGCATGCCTTCGCGCACCGGGCGGCGATCGCTGACATCGCGATCGCGCTCACGATCGAACTCGCGCGGCGGGCGTTCGGTGTATTCGCGCTTGGCCGGCGGCTCGAGCAGCAGCGGCTGGTCGCCCTGGGCGATGCGGGCGAGCGCGGCGGCGATCTCGATCGCCGGCACGTTGTGCTCCTGCTCGTATTTCTCCACCAGCTGCTGGAACAGGCCGAGGTCGCCCGTGGCCAGCGTATCGGTGATGCGCTGGTTGAATTTGTTCATGCGCGTGTCGTTCACCGCCTCGACGGTGGGCAACTGCATCTGCTCGATCGGCTGGCGCGTGGCCCGCTCGATCTGGCGCAGCAGGTTGCGCTCGCGCGGGGTGACGAACAGGATGGCCTCGCCGTTCCGTCCCGCGCGGCCGGTACGACCGATGCGATGCACGTACGACTCGGTGTCGTGCGGGATGTCGTAGTTCAGCACGTGACTGATGCGGTCGACGTCGAGCCCGCGAGCGGCCACGTCGGTGGCGATCAGGATGTCGAGCTTGCCGGTCTTGAGCTGGTCGATCACCCGCTCGCGCTGGGCCTGGGCGATGTCGCCGTTGATCGCGGCGGCGGCGAAACCGCGCGCCTGCAGCTTGCTGGCGAGTTCTTCGGTGGCCTGCTTGGTGCGTGCGAAGACGATCATCGCGTCGAAGCTTTCGGCCTCGAGGATGCGCGTGAGCGCGTCGAGCTTGTGCACGCCGCTCACCCACCAGTAACGCTGGCGGATGTTCGCCGCGGTGGTGGTCTTGTTCTTGATCGTGATTTCGACCGGGTCTTTCAGGTAGGTCTGCGCGATGCGGCGAATCGGGGCCGGCATGGTCGCGGAGAACAATGCCACCTGGCGGCCCTCGGGCGTGGCCTGGAGCAACTTCTCGACGTCGTCGATGAAGCCCATGCGGAGCATCTCGTCGGCCTCGTCGAGCACCACGAAGCGCAGCGCCGAGAGGTCGAGCGTGCCCTTGTCGAGATGGTCGATGACGCGGCCGGGCGTGCCCACCACGATCTGCGCACCGCGCTTGAGCCCTTGTAGCTGCGGGCCGTAGCTCTGGCCGCCGTAAATCGGCAGCACCTGAAAGCCAGGCAGGTAGGTGGCGTACTTTTGGAACGCCTCGGCGACCTGGATGGCCAGTTCGCGCGTGGGCGCAAGCACCAGCGCCTGGGGCTTGCCGGGCTTCAGGTCGATGCGCGAGAGCACGGGCAGCGCGAAGGCGGCGGTCTTGCCGGTGCCGGTCTGCGCCTGACCGATGACGTCGCGGCCGTCGAGCAGCGGCGGGATGGTGGCGGCCTGGATGGGGGAGGGGGTCTCATAGCCGACCTCGGTCAGCGCGCGCACGACGTTTTCGTCGAGGGCAAGCGCGCTGAAGCCGGGCAGGGCCGGAGCGTTGTCTGTATCGGGGGATGACATGGCGACCTCAGGGGAGGGGCGCGGCGGCGGAGTCGGCGCCGGGCAGTAGTGGGATTGTAGCAGCGATCAGGGCCTTACGCTGTGATTCTGGCCCTGTTCGCTATCGGCATTAGACTTATCAGTCAGTTTTCCATGGGATGCGGGTATGACGACGATCGAGACGGTGTCCGAGCAGCGGTGTTTCGAGGGCATGCAGGGCTTCTACACCCACGCCTCGGCGGTCTGTGGCGGCCCGATGCGCTATGCCGTTTTCGTGCCGCCCCAGGCCGCCCAGGGCCCCGTGCCGGTGCTCTGGTACCTGGCGGGCCTGACCTGCACGGCCGAGACCTTCACGATCAAGGCCGGCGCGCAGCGGGTGGCGGCCGAGCTGGGCCTGGCGCTGGTCATGCCCGACACCAGCCCGCGTGACACCGGGCTTGCCGGGGCCACCGGCGACTGGGAGTTCGGCGAGGGCGCCGGGTTCTATCTGGACGCCACCCAGGAGCCCTGGACGTCGCGGTTCCGCATGTACAGCTACGTGGTGGACGAACTGCCGCGCCTGGTCGCCGAGCGGTTTCCGCTCGACATGAACCGGCAGGGCCTGTTCGGTCACTCGATGGGGGGGCACGGCGCGCTGACCATCGCGCTGCGCAACCCGCACCGGTTCCGTTCGGTATCGGCCTTCGCGCCCATCGTGGCGCCGTCCGAAGTGCCTTGGGGCCAGAAGGCGTTCTCGCGCTACCTCGGCGACGACCGCGATGCCTGGGCCGCCTACGACGCCACCGCGCTGGTCAAGGGCGGTGCGCGCTTCGGCGGGACGATCCTCATCGACCAGGGCGAGGCGGACACCTTCCTCGTCAACCAGCTCCAGCCGCAGCGCTTCGAGACGGCTTGCGAAGACGCGGGACAGAAGCTCGAGTTGCGCATGCGGCCGGGATACGACCACAGTTATTACTTCATCCAGAGCTTCATCGAAGAACACCTTCGCCATCACGCGGCGGCCTTGACGGCATGAACGAACCGGTCCGCATCCGCACCGCGCGGACCATCGTCCGCCTGCTCGACACGGAGGAGGCGGAGTTGCTCCAGCGCTATCGCGTGGAAAACCGCGAGCACCTTGCGCCGTGGGAACCCATGCGCACGACCGCGCACTACACGCTCGACGGGGCGCGCCAAACGGTCGAGGCGGGCCTGGAGGCGGCCCGTGCCGATCGCGGTTATCCCTTCGCGGTGCTCACGCCCGACGGCACCGAAATGGTCGGCAGCCTGACGTTCGCGAACGTCGTGCGCGGCGTGTTCCAGGCGTGCCACGTCGGCTACGGCATCGCCCTCCGGCACCAGGGCAAGGGTCTGATGTTCGAAGCCCTGGACAGCGCCGTCCGCTATGCGTTCGGTCCGCTGGATTTCCACCGCGTCATGGCGAACTACATGCCGCGCAACGCCCGCAGTGGGGCGCTGCTGACGCGCCTGGGATTCGAAAAGGAGGGCTACGCGCGGCGTTACCTGAAGATCGACGGCCTGTGGGAAGACCACGTCCTCACCGCGCGTATCCGCGCCGAGGGCTGACTCAGCCGCGGGCCTTGCCGCCGCCGCTGGTGGCCGACGAACCACCACCGCCAGGACGACGGCGACGGCGCTTCGGACCGCCTTCGCCCGTGCTCGCCGGCGCGTGGCCGTGCGGGCGGTGCGACGGACGCGCCTGGGTATTGCTGCCCCCGCGACCCTGGCTGGCGCCGTCGCGCGGGCCGCGCGGCTGACGCTGCTGCTGCTTCGGACGCGGCGCGCCGGCGTCCAGGCGCAGCGGCGTGGACGGCTCGAAGCCGGCGACGTCGGCCATTTCGAGGTCGGTCTTCAGCAGGCGACGGATGTCGCGGAGCAGGCCCGACTCGTCGTGGCTGACCAGCGAGATCGCCTGGCCTTCCGAACCCGCGCGGCCGGTGCGGCCGATGCGGTGCACGTAGTCTTCGGCGACCATCGGCAGGTCGAAGTTGATCACCACGGGCAGCTGGTCGATGTCGATGCCGCGCGCCGCGATGTCGGTGGCGACCAGTACGGTGACCTTGCCGCTCTTGAAGTCGCCGAGCGCGCGCGTACGGGCGTTCTGGCTCTTGTTGCCGTGGATGGCGGCGGCGCGGATGCCGGCGTCTTCGAGGAAGCGCACGAGCTTGTCGGCACCGTGCTTGGTGCGGCTGAACACCAGGGTCTGCCGGCGACTGTCCTGCGCGAGCAGGTGCAGCAGCAGGTCGCGCTTGCGCGCGGTGTCCACCGGATGCACGCGGTGGGTGATGGTGTTCGCCACGGTGTTGGCGGGCGTGGTGGACACCTCGCGCGGCTCACGCATGAACTGCTGGGCAAGCGCCTTGATCT
>CAJYHU010000433.1 GCA_913774655.1 uncultured Luteibacter sp.
AAGACTGGGCAGCTGCCCCATCAGCACCTGGGCCATCTCCATCGCTTGCGCATGATCGGCCGCGCTGCCATCCGTTTCCAACGACCAGCCGGCCGCGGTCCTTTCGACCTTGTAAGCCGGGATGTAGAACGGATTACTCGGGTCGTTCGTGTCGATGCTCGGCGCATCCTTGTCCTGCGGCTTGCTCACGCCAATCAGCCTCCGTGCCCGTTGAAAGCAAATGCCCGTGTGCGCCGACAGCGCATAGGCGCGCAATTGCGCCACCCGCGGGTTCCGAGTGCCCAGACTACGACGGATGACCGTGAGCCGAAACAACCCTCGCAGATCTAACGGCACCTTCTGACGAAACTGAAAAACGCCGGTCGGCGACCGGTCCAAATGATGTGCGATCCGCATGCGAAGTGCCTTTGCGGGTGCCTACCATCGGAATCTCTCCAACCCTATCTAAGCAATTGAAAATCAAGAGCAAAAGGGATTCGTGGCGGAGAGAGTGGGATTCGAACCCACGGTAGGCTTACACCTACGGCAGTTTTCAAGACTGCTGCCTTAAACCACTCGGCCATCTCTCCGTTTTTTTCCACCATGGCAGCCATTGCAGCTCGCCACGGTCTTACCTCAAAACGCGCCAGGTCACCCCGGCGCGCCGATTGTAACCGAACCTGCCGTCAGGCGATGGCTTCTAGCCCGGCCATGTACGGACGGAGCACTTCGGGGACCTCGATGCTGCCGTCCTTCTGCTGGAAGTTTTCCATCACGGCGCCCAGGGTGCGGCCCACGGCCAGGCCGGAACCGTTGAGCGTGTGTACCAGTTCCGGCTTGCCGGTGGCGGGGTTGCGCCAGCGGGCCTGCATGCGGCGGGCCTGGAAGTCGGTGCAGTTGGAGCAGCTGCTGATCTCGCGGTAGGTGTTCTGGCTGGGCAGCCACACTTCGAGATCGTAGGTCTTGGCGGCGGCGAAGCCCATGTCGCCGGTGCACAGCATCACCTTCCGGTACGGCAACTTCAGCGCCTGGAGCACGACCTCGGCGTGGCCGACCATCTCTTCCAGCTGTTGCATGCTCGTCTCGGGCGTGGCGATCTGCACCATCTCCACCTTCTCGAACTGGTGCTGGCGGATCATGCCGCGGGTGTCGCGGCCATAGCTGCCCGCCTCGGCGCGGAAACACAGGCTGTGCGCGGTGAGACGCATCGGCAGGTCGTCGGCTTCGACGATGCTCTCGCGCACCAGGTTGGTCAGGGCCACTTCCGAGGTGGGAATCAGGTAACGGCTGGCGTCGCCCACCTTGGTGTGGAAGAGATCTTCTTCGAACTTGGGCAGCTGGCTCGTGCCCTGCATCGCATCGGGGTTCACGATGAGCGGCACGTTGTGCTCGAGATAACCGTGCTTTGTGGTGTGCAGGTCGAGCATGAACTGGGCGAGCGCGCGGTGCAGGTGCGCAAGCTGCCCGCGCAACACCGTGAAGCGGGCGCCGCTGAGCTTGGCGCCGGCATCCGCGTCGAGCCAGCCGTGGCGGGCACCGAGCTCCACGTGGTCCTGCACGGGGAAGTCGAAGGGACGGGCGTGGCCCCAGCGAAGGATCTCGACGTTTTCGCTCTCGTCCTTACCGATGCTGACCGCGTCGTCCGGAAGATTGGGGATGCCCAAGGCGATGTCGGCCAGCTTCGCCTGTACCTCGACGAGGGCGTGCTCGTTGGCCTTCAGCTTGTCGCCGATGCCGGCGACCTCCGCCATGAGCGGCGCCACGTCCTCGCCCTTGGCCTTGGCCTGGCCAATGGCCTTGGAGCGGGTATTGCGGAGGTTCTGCAGCTCCTGCGTCTCGGTGGAGAGCGCCTTGCGCTCGGATTCGAGGCGCTCGATCGTCGCGACGTCGAGTTCGAAATGCCGGGCGGTACGCAGGCGCTCGGCCGTTTCGGCGAGGCGGCCGCGCAGGAGGACTGGGTCCAGCATGAGGGGGCTTCCATTGGGTGCGAAGGGGGATTATGGCAAATCGGGTCAGGGTGTCGCACCACGGGGGTCGCGTAGGGTCCCGACGGGGTGCCCGTAGCGGCGCGGTCCGCGCGCCCGGCTCGTGGAGCGCGTCGTGTCCGTCGCGCGTGGGGCCGACGAGGCGCCGCGCCTCAAGCCCCATCGCCGGGAGGGCGAACACGTTGGGACGAACACCACGACATAGGTCACGGGTTACGGCGCGTACGCGAGGTGGATGAGCGGGTACGGCCTGCCCTGCCCGTCAAGCGGCGACCGGCCGGTGCGCACGAAGCCCATGCGCTCGTAAAAGCCGACCGCCTGGGCGTTCTGTTCGTTGACGTCGGTGGTCATGCGCGGATGCAACGTGAGGCCGTGCCGTACCAGGGTCGCGCCGAGGCCTTGTCCGCGGTAGAAGGGGTGCACAAACAAGGCCTCCATGTGACCGTCGTCGATCAGCATGAAGGCCAGGGGGCGGTCCTGTGCGTCTACCGCGAGCCAGAGCGTTGCCTGGGGGAGGAATCCACAGACCATCGCGTCGATGGCGAGGCGATCGTCGGGGGTGAGGAAATCGTGCGTGGCATCGACGGCGGCGCGCCAGATGGCCACGACGCGGTCACCGTCGTCGGGGCGGGAGAGTCGGATCGTTGTCATGCGGCAAAGACTAGCAAGGACGGCACTACGTAACGGCGGTGCAGGGGAAAGGGCGCCGTCGCCCCAGCGCAGGTAACAGGCCACGGCGCGAGGCGTGGGAAAGCCCCCCACCCTCCATGGGCGCAACGTCGCAACAGCCTCAGCAGGTCGACAGATCGAAGATCCGCGTCATGGGAACAGATCGGAAG
>CAJYHU010000434.1 GCA_913774655.1 uncultured Luteibacter sp.
CGCACTGAACCCGATATAATCGGCCGCTTTACCCCGCCGGCTCCGGAAGACCCGATGAACGACGTACTGCATAAGTTGCCCGAATTCGCGGGCAATCACCTCGCGCTGTCCGCGCTGTTCGCCATCCTGCTCGTCGCGCTCGTCGCCGGCGAAGTCGGCGCGCTGTTCCGCAAGTGGAAAATGCTCACCCCGGCCAGCCTCACCCAGCTGATCAATCGCGACACGCCGCTCATCATCGACCTGTCCGCGAGCGCCGACTTCGAGAAGGCCCATATCCCCGGCGCGAAAAATGTCGCCATGAGCCAGTTCGACCCGGAAACCCAGAAAGACCTCAGCAAGGCGAAAGAGCTTCCCGTCGTGCTGGTCGACAAGGACGGTCGCGGCGTCGGCAAGGCCGCCAACCGCCTGATCAAGGCGGGCTTCGCCCGCGTGTTCGTGCTCGACGGCGGCACCTACGCCTGGCAGAACGCGCAGCTGCCCGTGGCCAAGGGCAAGAAGTAAACCCTTCGCACGCCGTCGCGCGGGGACGGCTGACGCGTAGCCTTACAGGCCGTGGATACCGGCCCGCCCGCGGAGAATCGCCGCCAGCACGTCTGGCGCCAGTTCAAACGAATCGAAATACAGCCGGTCGTCCGGCAGTCCGGCCGCGGCGAAATGCTCGCGTGCCAGGTCGATCATCGGCGGCGGTCCGCTCATGTAGACGTCGAACCCCGACAGGTCGGGGTGGTCCTCCAGCACGGCCTCGTGCACCAGGCCCGCGCGGATGCCGGCCTCCCATGCGGCGTCGATGTCCGACAGCACGGGCGTGAAGCGCAAGGCCGGCGTGCGGCGCTGCCACGCGCGGATGAGTTCGGTCAGGTAGAAGTCTTCCGCCCGGCGCGCGCCCCAATAGACATGGATGGCGCGACGGGTGCCCAGTTCGATGAAGTGTTCGACGATGGCCTTCACGGGTGCGAAGCCCGTGCCGCCCGCGACGAAGAGCATCGGGCGCTCGGAATCCTCGCGCGGCACGAACGTGCCCAGCGGTGCCTCGATGGTGAGGCGATCGCCGACCTTGAGCGATTCGTAGACCCAGCTCGTGAAGCCGCCACCCGGCACGTAACGCACGTGCAGTTCGATCCGGCCGTCGTCCGCCGGCCCCCCGGCGATCGAGAAGGGCCGATGGCGGCCGTCTTCGAGCACCACGTCGAGGTATTGCCCCGCCAGCCAGTTCAAGCGCGGGCCCTCCGTCGGCACCAGCCACACGCCGACCACGTCGGGCGCGAGCGCCCGGCGGGCGACGACCTCGGTCTGCACCCGACGGTGCGGAATGTCTTCGACCGAGGCGATCTCTCGGGCGCGGATGGCGATGTCGCCGCACGGTACCGCCTGGCAGAGCAGGATGGCGCCATCGGCCTGGGCGTCGTCGCTGAGCGCCACGGGCGGAAGGCGCGGGTAATCGCAACGGCCCTCGACCAGTGTGGCCTTGCAGCTGCCGCACACGCCGCCACGGCAGGAGTACGGCAGGGCGATACCCGCGCGTTGGGCGGCTTCCAGCACGGTTTCGTCTCCGGCGGCGTCGAATCGCTTGCCGGACGTTGTCAGGGTTACGGTGGGCACGCGCGCATTGTAGGACAATGGCGGATCGTTCACCCCGACGGAGCGGCCATGGCCATCTGGAAACAGTCCACCGACCTTGCCCACATCAACGCCTGGAGCCGGGACACGATGATGGAAACGCTCGACATCCGCTTCACCGACATCGGCGACGACTGGCTACGCGCCACCATGCCGGTCGACCCACGCACACGCCAGCCGTTCGGCCTGCTGCATGGCGGCGCGTCGGTGGTGCTGGCCGAGACCGTCGGCAGCACGGCGGCGATGCTCACCCTCGATCCGGCGACCCACCTGGCCGTGGGCCTGGACATCAATGCCAACCACCTGCGCGGCGTGCGCGACGGTCGGGTCACCGGCACCGCGAAGGCGGCGCATCTGGGCCGCACCACCCAGGTGTGGGAAATCCGCATCGAAGACGCGGCCGGCAAGCTCGTCTGCCTTTCCCGCCTGACCATGGCCGTGATCGCCACGCCGGGCGGCATGGAAGAGGCCCTGCGCCGGTGACGCGCGCCGCGCCCTACGCCGCGCTGTCGCCCGACGTGGTGCTCGCGGCCGTGGAGGCCTCGGGGCTGTGGAGCGACGGGCGCCTGCTCACCCTCAACAGCTACGAGAACCGGGTGTTCCAGGTCGGCCTCGAGGACGGCGGCTTCATCGTCGCCAAGTTCTACCGGCCCGGGCGCTGGACCGACGACGCCATCGTCGAAGAACACGCCTTCGCCCGCGAACTGGCCGAGGCGGAAATCCCCGTGGTCGCGCCGAGGGTGTTCGAAGGACATACGCTGCTCCGGCACGAGGGGTTCCGCTATGCGATCTATCCGCGCCGTGGTGGGCGCGCGCCTTCCCTCGAATCGACCGACCAGCTCGAATGGCTGGGCCGCCTGCTCGGCCGGATGCACGCGGTCGGCGCTCGCGAACCGTTCCACCATCGCGCAGTGCTCGACCGCGCGGCAATGATCGACGGGCCGGCCCGCGCGGCGCTCGCGTCCCACTTGGTGCCCGTGCACCTGGCCGGGGCCTACCGCGACGCGGTCACCCGGCTGGACGACGCGGTGGCGAACCGGCTCGAAGCCGTGGGCCCGGTGCGGCGCATCCGCCTGCATGGCGACTGTCATCCGGGTAACGTGCTGTGGACCGACGCCGGCCCGCACTTCGTCGATCTCGACGACGCGCGCATGGGGCCCGCCGTCCAGGATCTCTGGATGCTGGCCGCCGACGAGGCGATGCTCGATGCCTTGCTCGAGGGCTATGGGCAGTTTCGCGATATCGATCCGGCCGAACGGGCGCTCGTGCCCGCGCTGCGCGCGATGCGTCAGGTGCAATACGGCGGCTGGATCGCCGAGCGCTGGCATGATCCGGCCTTTCCAGCGGCGTTTCCGTTCGCTGGCGAACCGCGCTGGTGGGAGCAGCACATCGCCGACCTGAACGACGCCGCCGAGGCGCTTTAGCCTCGCGGCGCCCCGTACGGCCATAATCCGTCGCCGTCCCACCAGGAAACCACGACCGCATGCATTCGTTCCTCACCCGCGTCATCGCCGTCTTCGAAATCGCCGGTGGCCTTTACGGCCTGGTCCGCCAGGTCGACCATCTGCTGGGCTCGCGGATGACCGGCTTCGAGGCGATCGCCAGCGTGCTGGGCGTGCTGCTCTTTGGTTTCATCCTCGTGGCCGGCGTGCTGCTGGCGAGCAACGACGGTCGCGGCACGCAGATGTCGATCTGGGCACAATGCCTCCAGGCGCCCCTGCTGGCGATGCCGGTCTTCAGCTATGCGCTGTCCGCGGGCGCCTTCGCCAACCTGTCGATCACGGTGCAGCGCTCGCCGCGCCTCGGCTTCGACTGGGCGATCGCCGAGCACGGCTGGCTCCTGGCCTTGGGCGGCCCCTCCGCGACGCACGTGGGCATCAACCTGCTCGCGCTGGTGTCCTGGCTGATCCTGCGCTTCGGGCGCTGACGGCCGACGAAAGGCCAAGGGGTTTCGCGCCCTGTATCATGGCCGGATGAACGACGCCGCTTCCCCTCGCATCACCCTTAAATCCGACCGCACGCCCGGTCATCCCTGGGTCTGGTCGGCCCAGGTCGTCAAACCCGCCGAGCGCATCCCGCCCGGCAGCGTGGTGGAGGTGGTCGACAGCAAGGGCCGCTTCGTCGGCCGCGGCTTCTGGAACGGCCACGCACGCGTGGCCCTGCGCATGCTCACCACCGACCCGGCCGAGACCGTCGATGCCGACTGGATCGCCGCGCGCATCGCCCGCGCCGTCGAACTGCGCCGCGACCTGCTACGCCTGGACGATGCCAGCGATGCCTGGCGCGTGGTCCATAGCGAAGGCGACGGCCTCTCCGGTCTCGTCGTCGATCGCTACGCGAACCACCTGGTGGTGGAGTATTTCGCCGCCGGCATGTGGCGCTTCCGCGAAGCGATCCACGCCGAACTGCTGCGCCACTTCCCCGGCGCCTCGCTGTACTGGTTCGCCGAACAGCACGTGCAGCGACAGGAGTCCTTCGACGTGCGCTCCAACGACGCGCCCGCCGCGGTCGATGTGCACGAGCATGGCCTGGCGTTCCACGCCGCGCCCGGCCTTGGCCACAAGACCGGCTTCTTCGCCGACCAGCGCGATAACCGACGGCGTTTCGCCCATCTGGCCCGCGATCGCCGCGTACTCGACCTGTGCTGCAACGCCGGCGGTTTCGCCGTGCACGCGATGAAAGCCGGCGCCCGCGAGGCGACCGGGGTCGACGCCGATGCCGCCATCCTCGAGGTGGCCCGGGCCAACGCACGCATGAACGCGGTGGACGCGCATTTCGAGCAGGGCGATGTGTTCGAGTGGCTGCGCGCCGCCATCGCGGAAGGTCGCACCTGGGACGCGGTGGTGCTCGACCCGCCCAAGCTGACCCGCGACCGCAACCAGGTAGTGAACGCGCTCAAGAAATACTTCGCGATGAACCGCACGGCCCTGGACGTGATCGCGCCGGGCGGCATCCTGCTGACCTGCTCGTGCACCGGCCTGGTGAGCGAAGCCGACTTCATCGAGATGCTCCGCCGGGTGGCGCTCAACGCCGGCCGGGAGATCCAGTTGCTTCACGTGGCCGGTGCCGGCCCCGACCACCCGGTGGCCAGCAACGTGCCGGAGAACCGCTATCTCAAGGCCGTGTTCTGCCGGGTGATCTGACGACTCGTTCACCGTGTCTTGATCGACGGCCGGCACACACTGCCGGCCATGTCCCGGAAGCCCTCCCCCGAAGCCCTCGCGGCGATCAGCACCGAGCAGGCCCACGCGAAAGCGGCGGGCCTGGTCTACGTGTGCGACACCGACAAGGGCATCACCCGCTGTCGGCGGGGGCGCCATTTCAGCTACGTGGGCATCGACGGTCGCCGGATCACCGATGAGGCGACCCTCGCCCGTATCCGCTCGCTCGCCGTGCCGCCAGCCTACACCGAGGTATGGATCTGCCCGCAGGACCGGGGCCATCTGCAAGCGACGGGTCGCGACGCCCGGCGGCGCAAGCAGTACCGCTATCACCCCGAATGGCGCTCGATCCGCGACCAGGACAAGTTCGAGCGGATGCTCGCCTTCGCCGAGGCGCTACCGCGCCTGCGCCGACGCCTGCGCAAGGACCTGGGCCTGCCGGGCCTGCCCCGCGACAAGGTGCTGGCGCTGGTCGTGAGCCTGCTCGAAGAAACGATGATCCGCGTCGGCAACGATACCTATGCGAAGGAGAACAACTCGTTTGGCCTCACGACCCTGCGCTCGCGGCACGTGGTCGTCAGCAAGACGCGCATCGAGTTCCACTTCCGTGGCAAGAGCCGCCAGTGGCGCGACGTCGTGCTGGACGACCGGCGTCTGGTGCGCGCAGTGCGCCGCGTGCAGGATCTGCCGGGCCAGCGTCTGTTCCAGTACGTCGACGACGACGGACAACGCCAACCGGTCGACTCGGGCATGGTCAACGATTACCTGCGCGAGGTGACCGGCGGCGAATTCACCGCCAAGGATTTCCGCACGTGGGGCGGAACGGTCCAGGCGATCGCCGTCATGGCGGCCACGCCGCTGCCCGACGCCGGCGGCGACCGTGCGAGCCGCGCCGCGATCGCCGCAGCGGTAAAAGAAGTCGCCGGCATCCTCGGCAACACGCCGGCCGTGTGTCGCCGTTCGTACATCCACCCGGAGGTGTTCACCGGCTGGCTGGACGGTGAACTGGCCCGCTGCGTACCGCCGACCGACCCACGCTTCACCCGCAAGCTCGAGGCACTGGCCCTGGCCTACCTGCGACGGCGCCTGCGTAGCGGCAAACGCTCCCGTTGACGCGGATGCGCGGCTATAGTTTGCGGGTGGGGATCATTACTTTTTCTGGGATTGTGTCGACGATGTGGCGGTGGAAGCGGATCCCCCTGGTGGTGGCCCTGGGCCTGGCCACGCCGGTCGGCGCGCAAGAGGCGCCGGATGCGACGCCCGTGCTGCCCGGCCTGCAGGCCCACCGCGGCGTGATCGACGACACCTGGATCATCGCGCCCAAGCACCTGGGTAACGCGACCCTGGTCGCGGTGAAGAATTACGCCGACGAGGGCGATATCGCCGCGGGCGTGTCGCTGCGCTATCGCATCGACCACGCCGAATGGATCGCCGCCGACGTCTTCATCTATCCCGCCGGGGATGGCGCGCCCACGGACATGCTCAAGAGGGCCGCCGAGGATTTTCGCGAGTCGGTGGCCTTCGCCGAGCGGCAGGAGATCTACCGCAACGTCTGGTGGGGCGACACCTCGCCGTACGTCGCCCGCCTCGCAAACGGCAAGACGCTGGAAGGGCGCTTCCTGCCGCTCGTGTTCGACGCGCAGCAGGACATGCTCACCTCGCGCACGTATCTCTTCTACCGCAAGCTCTACTTTACGAAGATCCGCCTCACCACCCCCGTGGGCGCGGTCGATTCGCTCAATGACAACGCCGATCGCTTCGTGCGCAACCTGCTCGACGGGGTGGACGTGGTGAGCGAGGGTGGCTGCGGCAAGAAGATGGATATATCCGTGCTCGCGTCGGGGCAGTCGCCACCGCCGGACATGGCCGACGGCGTCAGCGCGGACGGCTTCCACGTGATGCTGCCCACGGGTAAAGCGGGATTGCCCGCGTACGGCCCTGCGATGGAAAAGACCCTGGCCCTCGCAGCGAAACGCCAGCTTGCGACCGGCTGCACCTCGCTCGAATACCACCCCCCGCTGCAGGACGACACGCGCACCGTGTTGCACCTGTCGTTTCAGGCGAGCGACTGGGGTGCCGCCCCCAAGCAATAACCGACACGCAGAAGCGGCGGGGACGCGTCCCACGTCCCCGCCGCTGTCGTGCGATGCCGAAGCCCTGAACGTCTCCAGTCCTGGACACCAGGCATCCGGACCGCGTCGACCTGCACATAATGCGGTGGAAAGACCCTGCCGCCTATGGAAGCATTCTGAAAAATCGGCGCCATGGGCAGTCGCCGAAGCGATCCGTCAGGCGCGCTGGGCCACGCCCTGCTCCCGTGCGGACTCACGCCGCCAGGCCTGCCATCCCATCGCCGCCAACCCCACGAACGC
>CAJYHU010000435.1 GCA_913774655.1 uncultured Luteibacter sp.
GAAACCCGACCTCGACGGCAAGATCCACCTGATCGTCGGCACGGCCGATACCTTCTACCTCGACGGCCCGGCCAGGCTGCTCAAGGACACGCTGGACGGGCTGCATGCGAAGAGCGATATCCGGTTCATTCCCGGTCGCACGCATTTCGACCTCTACGCCGAGGGCGACGATCGCCAGGCGCTGCTGAAGAAGATCGCGTGGGAGATGTATAAGGTTGCCCGTCCCGACGCGCCGGCCCCCTCGCGGTAGGGCCAGCGAGCACCGGCCAGGAAGGTCGCATGATCGTTGCACGCGCCCGACCGGCGGGCGCGCCGTTCGACCAAAGTGGCAAGGCACCCTGGCCTGCGGGTGCCCTACCCTCTGCGTATCCTTGAGGAGGTGCTCCATGGGCTACGAGGAAACCTGGCGCCGGTCGGTCGATGACCCTGAAGCGTTCTGGGGCGAACAGGCGGCGCTGATCGAGTGGCACGTGCCGCCGACGCGGATTCTCGATGCGTCGAACCCGCCGTTCCGGCAGTGGTTCGTCGGGGGCGAGACGAACCTCTGCCACAACGCCATCGATCGCCACCTCGCCACGCGCGGCGAGCAGCTCGCTATCGTCGCGGTGTCCACCGAGACGGGCGTCACCCGCGAGATCACCTACCGCGAGCTACATCGGGAGGTGAACGCCTTCGCGGCGACGATGACCGAACTCGGTGTCGGTCGCGGCGACCGCGTGGTCATCTACCTGCCCAACATCGCTGAAGCCGTGTTCGCGATGCTGGCCTGCGCGCGCATCGGCGCCATTCATTCCGTGGTGTTCGGCGGGTTCGCCGCCCACAATCTCGCGCTGCGCATCGACGACGCCGAGCCGAGGTTGCTCATCTGCGCGGATGCGGGCATGCGCGGTGGCAAGGTCATCCCCTACAAACCGCTGGTGGATGCCGCGCTTCGTGAAAGCCGCTCGCCGCCGCCGCACGTGCTGGTCGTCGATCGTGGCCTCGACCCGGGCATGCCCCTCGTCGACGGTCGCGACGTCGACTACGCGACTCAGCGTGAGCGACACCTCGGCACCACCGTGCCGGTGGCGTGGCTCGAATCGAACGAACCCAGCTACCTGCTTTATACCTCCGGCACCACCGGCCGGCCCAAGGGCGTGCAGCGTGACGTGGGCGGCTACGCGGTGGCCCTGGCCCTTTCCATGACCGCGATCTTCGACCTGCGCCCCGGGCAGGCGATCTTGTGCACGTCCGACGTGGGCTGGGCCGTGGGGCATTCGTACAACGTGTACGGTCCGCTGATCGGCGGTTGCACGGCGATCCTCTACGAGGGCCTGCCGACCCACCCCGACCCGGGCATCTGGTGGCGGTTGTGCGACACCTACGGCGTGCGCACGATGTTCTCGTCGCCGACTGCGATACGCATCCTCAAGAAGCAGGATCCGGCCTGGCTGACCCGGCATGCGCTGTCGACCCTGCGCTGGATATTCCTCGCCGGTGAACCGCTCGACCAGCCCACCTACGACTGGCTCGCCCAGGGCACCGGCAAGACGGTGATCGACAATTACTGGCAGACCGAGACCGGCTGGCCGGCGCTGTCGCTGATGCCCGGGCTCGACCTGAAGCCGGTGAAACCCGGTTCACCCGGATTTCCCACGTTCGGCTATCGCATGCGGGTGATCGACGACGCGACCGGGCAGGACAAGGCGCCCGGCGAGAAGGGTGTGCTGGTGATCGAGCCGCCGCTGCCACCGGGCTGCCTGACCACCCTCTGGCGCGACGACGAGCGTTACGTGCGCAGCTACTTCGGCCATTTCCGCGAGGTGCTCTACAGCTCGCTCGACTGGGCGGTGCGCGACGCCGACGGCTATACCTTCATCCTGGGCCGCACCGACGACGTGATCAACGTCGCGGGCCATCGCCTGGGCACGCGTGAGATCGAGGAATCGGTCGCGACGCTCGGTGCCGTGGCCGAGGTGGCGGTGGTGGGCGTGGCGGACGAACTCAAAGGACAGGTACCGGCGGTGTTCGCCACCCTGAAGCAGGGCGTCACCGACGATCCGGGAGACGTCGCGCGGGCCATGGAGCGGCGGGTGGTCGAACTGCTCGGCGGCGTCGCGCGGCCCGGTTGCGTGTACGTCGTGTCGAGCCTGCCCAAGACGCGTTCGGGCAAGCTGTTGCGCCGCTCGCTGCAGGCGCTGATGCAGGGCGCCGATCCGGGCGATCTCTCGACCCTCGACGATCCCAACGCGCTGGAAGACGTCAAGCGGGCGATCCGGCGAGGCCCGCAAGGCGGCAGTCTTCGCGCGTGAGCCGGGGTGGTACGGTTTAGCCGCACCGCAACAAGGCTTGAACATCTCCCCGCGCTAAAATGCCTCCCTTTACGCGGAGAGTTCCATGGCACAGCAACCCTCGGCCGGCGGCCGCTTCCGTGCCGCCCTGGCGGCGGAGACGCCGTTGCAGGTGATCGGCGCCATCAACGCCAACCACGCCCTGCTGGCCAAGCGCGCGGGGTTTCGTGCCATCTATCTCTCCGGCGGCGGCGTCGCCGCCGGTTCGCTGGGCCTGCCCGACCTGGGCATCAACACGCTCGACGACGTGCTCACCGACGTGCGCCGCATCACCGACGTGTGCGACCTGCCGCTGATGGTCGACATCGACACCGGTTTCGGTCCCAGTGCGTTCAACATCGCCCGCACCGTGAAGAGCCTGATCAAGTTCGGCGCGGCCGCGTGCCACATCGAAGACCAGGTCGGCGCCAAACGCTGCGGTCACCGCCCAGGCAAGGAAATCGTCACGGCCGGCGAGATGGCCGACCGCGTCAAGGCCGCCGCCGACGCGAAGACCGATCCGGACTTCTTCCTCATCGCGCGCACTGATGCCATCGCGGTCGACGGCGTGGATGCCGCGATCGAGCGCGCCATCGCCTGTGTCGAGGCCGGTGCCGACGCGATCTTCGCCGAAGCCGCCTACGATCTGCCCACCTACAAGCGCTTCACCGACGCGCTGACCGTGCCCGTGCTTGCCAACATCACCGAATTCGGCCAGACCCCGCTGTTCAGCACCGAAGAACTGGGTGGCGCGGGCGTGGGCATCGTGCTCTACCCGCTGTCCGCGTTCCGCGCCATGAACAAGGCGGCGGAAAACGTCTACACCGCCATTCGCCGCGACGGTCACCAGCGCAACGTCATCGACACGATGCAGACGCGCGAAGAACTCTACGACCGGATCGGCTACCACGACTACGAGCGTCGCCTCGACGCTCTTTTCTCGAAGAAGGGTTAAGGAGAGTCACGCAATGAGCGACACCACCACCCAGACCATGCCGAAGGCGAAGAAGTCGGTCGCGCTTTCCGGCGTCGCCGCGGGCAACACCGCGCTGTGCACGGTCGGCCGCAGCGGCAACGACCTGCATTACCGCGGCTACGACATCCACGACCTCGCCGCCAAGGGCTCCTTCGAAGAAGTCGCCTACCTGCTCGTCCACGGCGTGCTGCCCAACTGGATGGAGCTCAACGCCTACCGCGCGAAGCTCAAGCGCCTGCGCGGCCTGCCCGCGCCGGTGAAGGGCGCCCTCGAACTGCTGCCCGCCGCCACGCACCCGATGGACGTGCTACGCACCGGCGCGTCGATGCTGGGCACCGTGCTGCCCGAGAAGGAAGACCACAACCCCACCGGTGCGCGCGATATCGCCGATCGCCTGATGGCGAGCTTCGGTTCGATGCTGCTGTACTGGTATCACTTCAGCCATAACGGCAAGCGCGTGGAAACGGAGACCGACGACGAATCCATCGCCGGGCATTTCCTCCACCTGCTCCACGGCAAGAAGCCGAGCGAGCTGCACTCGCATGCGCTCGACCGTTCGCTGGTGCTCTACGCCGAGCATGAATTCAACGCCAGCACCTTCACCGCGCGCGTCATCGCCGGCACCGGCTCGGACATGTACTCGTGCATCACCGGCGCCATCGGTGCGCTGCGCGGCCCGAAGCACGGCGGCGCCAACGAAGTGGCGATGGAGATCATCGCGCGCTACCGCGACGCGGCCGAGGCGGAAGCCGACATCCGCGCGCGCGTCGAACGCAAGGAAATCATCATCGGCTTCGGTCACCCGGTGTACACCGTATCCGACCCGCGCAACGAGATCATCAAGGAAATCGCGCGCAAGCTCTGCACCGAGGGCGGCAACCCACGCCTGTTCGAGGTGTCGGAGAAAATCGAGAAACTGATGTGGGAACTCAAGAAGATGTTCCCGAACCTCGACTGGTACTCCGCGTCGGCGTACCACATGATGGGCGTGCCCACGGCCATGTTCACGCCGCTGTTCGTCATCGCCCGCACGTCCGGCTGGAGCGCCCACGTGATCGAGCAGCGCCAGGACGGCAAGATCATTCGCCCGAGCGCGAACTACACCGGTCCGGAAGACCAGACCTACACGCCGATCGAGAAGCGCTGAGGCGCCTCGTCCGCATGGCGCGCTCCTGGATGCAGGAGCGCGCCATGCGCGATCAGATCGCCGCGGCCAGCCGCGTCGCCCGGTCGATCGCCCGCTTCGCGTCCAGTTCCGCCGCCACGTCGGCGCCGCCGACGAGGCGCACGTCCACGCCTTTGGCCTGAAGTGCCGCCTGCAGGTCGCGGTTGGGTTCCTGGCCGGCGCAGACGATCACATGGTCCACCGGCAGCACCTGCTTCTCACCGCCGACGGTGACATGCAGGCCGGCGTCGTCGATGCGTTCGTAGGTCACCCCGCCGAGCATCGCGACCTTCTTGTTCTTCAGCGTGGCGCGGTGCACCCAGCCCGAGGTCTTGTTGAGTCGCGCGCCTGGGCGTCCCTCCGAACGCTGCAGCAGCCACACCTGGCGTTCCGGCGGTTCTGGCCGGGCGGGCATGAGGCCGCCCGGCACCGTCATGTGCATGTCCACGCCCCA
>CAJYHU010000436.1 GCA_913774655.1 uncultured Luteibacter sp.
CGCTCACCCTGAACGGTTTGTCCGCGTGCGTGGCGAGGTTCGCACCGCCCAGGCCGTGCGCCAGCACCAGGCGATCGCCGACCTTGTAGTGGAGCTGCCGTGCGACCTCGGCGCCGATCACCGCGTCGTAGAGGTCCGAAAACGGCTTGCCGTCGGCGAACGCCAGCGCGTTGCCGCGGCCGTAGTGGTAATGCGCGAAGAAATCGAGGTCGGTGCCGGTCACGCGAAAGCCACGGTGCGAGTCGCCCAGCGACAGCGGCACGGTCCAGGCCACCTCGGGCATCGCCCGGATGTCCTGGTAGCTCTTCCACGTGATGTTGTTGGTGGCTTCACCGATGTGGAAGATCGCATACAGCAGCAGCGTGACCGGACCGCTGCGCGCGCCGACGAGCAGGTCGGTGCCTGACACCGTGCTGGCGAAGCCCTGCCGCGCGTCGGTGCGCACCCGTTCGACGCCCAGCAGCAGGAACACGCTGAGGGCTACGGTGAAGACGGTCAGGGCCACGCCAGCCTTGCGCTGGCGAATACTCTTTAACGTGAGGTAGAGCAGCGTCATCGATCAGGATTCCATGTTGTCGACTGGAAACCCTTCGAGGACCACCGTGCGGTCGAAATGGCCGGCCAGGCTGAGGTCGTGGCTCACGAACACCACGCCCGTGCCGTGCACGGCGCATTCGGCGAGCAAAAGCCGGAGAAAGGCGTCGCGGCTGGCCTTGTCCAGTGCCGACGTGGGCTCGTCGGCCAGCAACAGCGACGGACCGCCGATCAGCGCCCGCGCCGCGGCGACGCGTTGCTGCTGACCCACGCTCAGTTCGCCTGTGCGGGCGCGCTCATGGACGGACTCGCCCAGACCCAGCGCCTGCAACAGGCGACGGGCTTCGTCGGCGATGCGGGCGCGAGGGCCACCGGCGCGACGGCTGCGCTCGGTCGACCACGCGCACCCGAGCATCACGGTCTCCCCCGGCGACAGGAACGGCAGCAGGTTGAACTGCTGGAAGATGTAGCCCAGGTGGTCGGCGCGAAAACGATCCCGGCCGGCGGCGGCGAGCGAAGCGAACGAGGTGCCGAGCACGACCACGTCGCCCTCGCCCGGTGCGAGCACGCCGGCGAGCAGGCCGAGCAAAGTGCTTTTGCCGCTGCCGCTGGGTCCGTGCACGAAGACCGTCTCGCCACGTGCCACGTCCATGTCGTTCACGGCGAGCATCACGCCGCCACGCGGCCAGGCGTAACGCAACGATCGCGTCCGCAGCAGCGGTAGACGTTCGATCGCGTTCATTGCGGCAGGTCGACGCCGCTGGACGAACCGTCGAGCACCTTCTGGTCGCTGCCATCGGCCGTGATGAGGTTCACGACCACCTTGCGGACGGCGGGAAACGCCGTCGCCAGGCGCACCTCGAGGTGGTCCAGCCGGGCCGGCTTCAGGCAGGTGTAGCGATACGCCGCGTCGAAGTCCGCATGGCCACCGGGTTCAGCGGCGCCGCCGAATCCATGCGGCGACACCGTGGCCGAGGCGAGGGTGCATCCCGCGCCCTGGGGCGGCACCAGCCAGGCGGCGGCTTTCAGGGTCGCCGTCGCCTTCGCCACCGCGTCGCGTTCCTGGGCCGAACCCGGCGGATGCTCGAAGCCGACCGCATCGTGCCCGGGCAGGCTGACCTCGACGTCCATCGCATGTTGATCGACCGAAACGTTGACGCTTGCCTGGCCATGCACGTGCGGGCCGAGATGTCGTTCTTCGGCGCAGGCCAGGAGCGACACGGCCCCGAGGAGGAACGGAAACACGGGAAGGAAGGCCCTCATGCCAGCCACCTGAATTGTTATGTTATAACATAAGTTACATGAGTGACCGGCTGGCTTGCCAGCGCTTTCCGCTGGCATGTGCCAAGAGACACAGGCGGCGTGGCGACGTGTCGCAAAGACCTGCGATCAGGGCTCGTCGAACTTCATCAGCCGGCCCGAGTTCGCGATCACCACGAACGCGCCGACGTTCTGCAGGATCGCGGCCGCCAGGGCGCCATTGGACGACCATCCCCCGCTGACCGCGACGATCACCAACGCCAGCGTCCACGCCGCGCTGAGGCCCAGGTTCACCCGCAACGTGCGTCGCGTGCGGCGAGCGAGCCGCACGGCCGTGGCGACGCGCGAGAAGTCGTCGCCGGTCAGCACGATGTCCGCCGACGCCAGGGCGATGTCACTGCCGTGCCCGCCCATGGCCATGCCGACAAGACCCGCACGCAACGCGAGCGCGTCATTGATGCCGTCGCCGACCACGAGGGGTTTCTGGCCATCGGCCGCCACCGACTGCACGAACGCCAGCTTGTCCGGCGGCAAGGCACCGGCATGCACTTCCGACAGTCCGATCCGATCCGCCACGCGTCGCGCTTCCGCCTCGCGATCGCCGGTGAGCAGCGCCTGCCGCCGCAGCCCGAGTTGCGCCAGGTCGTGCAGCGTCGCGGCGACGCGGTCGCGCACCTCGTCGGCAAGGCACACCCAACCGAGGAAACGTCCACCCTCGGCGACGGCGGCCAGCGGCCCGTCATGCGCGGGCAACGCCCCTACCGCGATGCCCTGCTCGCGCAGGAACGCATCCCGGCCGAGGAACACCGGACCGGCCGCGCCCACCGCACGCATGCCGAAGCCCGCCTCCTCGCGCACCTCGTCCAGCGTGGCCGCGAGGACGGGCAGTTGCGCGATGGCGCGCCCCACCGGATGCGTGCTGGCCGCGCCCAGGGCCGCGGCGACGGCACCGAGCCGGTCCACGTCCACGTCCTCGGCCGGTTGCAGCCGCACCACGCGCAGGCGCCCCGTGGTGACGGTACCGGTCTTGTCGACCACCAGCGCATCGGCTTCGGCCAGGCGCTCGAACACCACGCTGCTCTTCACCAGCACGCCATGGCGCGCGGCCACGCTCACCGCGGCCAGCGCGGTGGACGGTGCCGCGAGCACCATCGCCGACGGACACGCGGCGACCAGCAGCGCGAGCACGGCGCCGGTGCTTTGCGTGGTGAACCACAGCATGAGCGCGATGAGCAGCACCAAGGCGAGGTAACGCCCGGCGTAGCGTTCGAGCAGGCGCGTGATCGGCGGTTTGCTGCGCTCGGCCTCCTGCATGAGCGCCACCACGCGACCGAGAGCCGATTGCGCGCCCACGCGCGACACGCGGATCACGAGCCGTCCGTTAAGGCTGAGCGAGCTGCCCAGCACGGTGTCGTCGACCCCGACCTCGACCGGCAACGACTCGCCGGTCAACGACGCGGTATCGACGCTCGCCGCACCCGACACCACCACGCCATCGGCGGGCACGCGATCGCCGGGCCGCACTTCGATCATGTCACCGGCGGCGAGCCGGTCCGCGGGCACGGTGACGACGTCGCCGTCGCGTACCAGCCGCGCCGTGCTGGCCGTGAGCGCGG
>CAJYHU010000437.1 GCA_913774655.1 uncultured Luteibacter sp.
GCAGCGCCCCCGTCTCCTGCAGGTTGCCCTGGACGGGAAGATCTTCGGCCATCGTTTCCCATTCCACTTCCGTCGGCAGACGTGCGCCCGCCCAACGAGCGAACGCATCGGCCTCGAAATAGCTGACGTGACATACCGGCGCGTGCGGATCGATCTCGCGACGTCCCTGCAGGGTGAATTCGGTCTCCAGTGCCTCATCCCAATACAGTGGACGGCGCCAGCCCTCCGACTGCACGGTGGCCCAGCCGTCGGAGAGCCACAGCGCCGGCTGGTCGTAACCACCGTCGAGCACGAAGGCGCGGTATTCCGCGTTGGTCACCGGACGATTCGCCAGGGACCCTGCCTGGCGGTACGTGCGGTGTCGCGGGCCTTCGTTGTCGAAATGGAAGCCATCGCCCTCGAACCCAACGCGCACCACGGCTTCTTCGAACGGCACGAAGCGCAACGCGGGGGCCGCCATCGACAGACTCCGCGGGGCGTCGGGTATTGCGGCCGGTTCGAGGGGGTTCTGGGCGAACGCATGTTTGATGTCGGTCAGCAGCAACTCCTGGTGCTGCTGCTCGTGCTGGATACCAAGCTCGACGAGCATGGGCAGCGCGTCGTCGTCGCCAGCCTCGAGCCGCGCCGCCACGGCGTCATCCACGCGACGGCGATACGCCATCACCTCGTCCAGCGTGGGACGCGTGAGCATGCCCCGTCGCGGGCGGGCGTGCATGGGACCGACCGACTGGTAGTAGGAATTGAACAGGTAATGCCATTCGGGGTTGGGCGAGACATAGTCGCGCGCGCGACCGAGCACGAACTGCTCGAAGAACCACGTGGTGTGCGCCAGGTGCCACTTGGTGGGGCTGGCGTCTGGCATGGACTGCACCACGGTGTCTTCCGGGCGCAGGTGGGCTGTCAACGCCACCGTACGATGCCGTACGGAAAGAAACCGCGCGACCCGCTGCGCGCTCGCGGGTAAGGAGGGAGCGATGCCGAAGGGGCGAAGGCTCATGCGAAAGAGGTCCCATGCCGGCGGGGACACCGGCGATCGGCACGACGATGCCCGAGCAAGCGTTCAACCGGCGTGAGCGGTGCCGACCGAAGGCTTAACGACTGGTGCACCCAGGCAAGCCGTAGCCTCGTTTTTCATCCCCAACGCGCTTAACGTGGGCGCACCACGTCAGGAGGGTTCCGCCATGCAAGCCCGATATCTCACCCTTGCCGTCTTCGCGTTCGCCGGGGCCGCCCAGGCGGCGGACAACCCGCCCCCTCCCCAGGCACGTCACGAGTTGCCGATGGCCGATTGCCTGCGTACCGACCGGATCAGCAACTGGGCCGTCGTCGACAACCGCACGGTGATCGTCGCGAACGGCCCCAATTTCTACCGCGTCACCACCAACGTGGACTGCCCGCGGGTAGGCCTGGGCGGTGGCATCCATTTTCGAGGCGCGGAGAACATCAAGGCGGTGGCGCCGATGCGAATCTGCGGCAGCATCGACGAGCAGATCGTTCGCCGGGACGATCCGCCGTGCCAGATCCAGACCGTCGAGAAGATCGACAAGCCGACCTACCAGGATCTCGAGAAAAAGGCGGCGAGTAAAGGATCGGGCGCCGAACCCAACGGCATGGTCCGTTAGGATCGCCATCCAACGAAAAAGCCCGGCCGATGGTTCGGCCGGGCTTTTTTTCGAGCAGCTACCGCGTGACGCGATCAGTAACCGCCATCGTCGCGCACGTAGCGAGTGGTGTAGCCGTCGTCGTACGTGGTGGTGGTAGTGGTAACGCGACGGGTCACGACCGGCGCGTCGTCGTAGACCACCGTGGCCGGGCGGCTGTAGTAGACCGGCCGGTCGTAATACACCGGGCGATCGTAGACCACGGTACGCGGCTGGGTGGCGTTGTAGACCAGCGCACCCACTGTGCCGGCGACAATGGCGCCAGCGATCCACCGACCGGTGTGGTCATGGTAGCCGCGGCCGTAATAGCCGCCACCACCGTAATAACCGCCGCGATAACCGCCGCCGTACCCCCAGCCATGCGCGAACGTGGCGGGCGTGAACGCCATCAGGCCTACGGCAGCGAGGGCGATGGCGGACTTGACGAGCTTACCTTTCATGACGGTTGCCTCCGGGTGTTGAGCGCAGATTCGCGCCGCGGCACTGAATCCGGACTGAAGTTTTCTGCACGACCCTTTCACGTTTTCCAAGGGTTAACGAAGGGCTTCCGAAGCAGCCAGCAGCCGTGGATATCGTGGCGACGGGCAAAGTCGAACGGAATGCTCTGTGCGCTCCAGTCTTCGATGGAGAAATGGGGCTCAAGTGCCGCCCGATCAAGCTGGAACCGTCGGTAATTGTTCGAGAAAACGATCACCCCGTCCGGCAGAAGACGGTCGGCGCAAAGGCGCAGCAACTTGACGTGATCGCGCTGCACGTCGAAATCGTCGGCTTTCTTGGAGTTGGAGAACGTCGGCGGGTCGACATAGATCAGCCCGTACTGCATGGAGCGTTTTTCGAGGAACGCCATGGCATCGTCCTGGACCAGCCGGTGGCGGTTGCCCGTGAAGCCGTTGAGCGCCAGGTTTTTCGACGCCCAGTCGAGGTAGGTGCCGGACAGGTCGACGCTCGTGGTGTCGCGGGCATCGCCCGCCGCGGCGTAAACGCTCGCCGTGCCCGTATAGGCAAACAGGTTGAGGAAGTGCTTGCCGGGGGCGAGTTCGCGAATCTTGTCGCGGACGAGACGGTGATCGAGGAACAGGCCCGTGTCGAGGTAGTCGGTCGGGTTGATGAGGAAAGCCAGGCCGCCCTCGTGCACCTCGATGAACTCGCCGCGCTGGTCGAACTGGCCGTACTTGGAGCCGCCCTTGC
>CAJYHU010000438.1 GCA_913774655.1 uncultured Luteibacter sp.
GCCACCGGGTTGAAGCCCATGGCATAGAGGTCGGACACCACGACCTGATGGCCCTGAGCGCCCAGCGTGCGCACGGCCGTGTCCAGCAATGCGCGGTTGAAGGAGCGCGGCTCGGGATGGGCATGGACGATCAGCACGTTCACGGAAAGGCTCCTGGGTCGGGACGCTGCGGCGGGTCGGAGGGGCAAGCATTCGCGACGCTGGGCGGCAATTCGCGGCGTCGGATGACAAGTTGCGGCTCCCTTCGGTTTATAACCCGACGCGTCGGTTTATCAAAGAGGCAGAAAGGGCCAAGGCGTCACCACCGGTAGGCCGGGTTGTCGATCGCCAGGCGGCCCTGAGTGGTCCGCCACAGGTAGGTGTGCACGGACGGGGCGTCGGCCGGCAAGCGGCCCTCGGCGATGCCGTCGGCCAGGCCGTGCGCGCGAAGCAGACGCGGGAGCCCCACGCGCTCCGCCACCCCAGCCGCCCCGCCCTGTCGCTGTTCGCGCTGGAGCACGCCCAGCAGCCGCGCGGCCACGCGCAGGTCGAAGTCGGATCGACCCGCGCCCCTGCCGGCGCACGGCCGCCTCGATGGCGGCCTGCGCTGCGGCGAGGATCTCCTCCGGCTGGGCAGGCACGCAAGGGCCAAGCCGCTGGCGTGCAACTTCATGTTCGCGAGCGGGCCGCCACCCAAAGGGTGCGCCGCGCAGGGCCCGGCACGTAGCGGACGGCCTCGGACAGGCGGCCGATGCAGCGGACCCGTGATGGCTGGAGATCCGGACGAACGCGCCGTTGCGGCCCGAGCCGGTACCCGGTCACTCCGCCTGCACGCCCGAGGCTTTGATGACCCTCCCCCACTTAGCCGTCTCGGCGATCAGCAGCGTGCGCAGCGATTCAGGCGTGACCTTGTCCATCGACACGATCTCCGAGCTGAGTTCGGCGATGCGCGCCTTCACCGCGTCGTCCTGCAGCGCCGTGCGCAGCGCGACGTTGAGCTTCGCGGTGACATCGGGCGGCGTGCCCTTGGGCGCATAGACGCCATGCCACACCTTCACATCGAAGCCCTTGAGACCCTGCTCGTCTAGCGTCGGGATGTTCGGCATGGACGCCAGCCGCTTGGGCGTGGTCACGCCGAACACCTTGGCCCGCGTGCCGTCCTTGATGACCGGCGCGGTCTGCGTGGTCTGGTCGCACAGCAGGTCAACCTGCCCGCCCATCAGGTCGTTGAGCGCCGGGCCGGCCCCTTTGTACGGCACAGTGGTGAGGTCGACGCCGATCTGGTTCGCGAACAGCAGGCCGCACAGCTGCGACACCGCGCCGATGCCGGCATTGGCCAGCGACACCTTGTCCTTGTTGGCCTTCACGTACGTCAGCAGTTCCTGGAAGTTGTTCGCCGGGAAGTCCTTGCGCGACAGCAGCGTCATCGGCACGTCGAGCACCTGGCCGATGTACTCGAAGTCCTTCAGCGGGTCGAAGGACAGCTTCTTGTAGAGGGCGGGCGCGGTCGCCATGCCCATGTGGTGGATGAGGATGGTGTAGCCGTTGGGCGCCGCGCGCGCCACGCGCGCCGGCGCGATGGTGCCGCCCGCGCCGACGGTGTTCTCGACGATCACCGTCTGGCCGAGCGACTTGCCCATGGGAACGGCGAGCATGCGCGCCACCACGTCGGTCGGCCCGCCGGCGGAGTACGGCACGACGAGCGTCACCGGCTTGTCGGGCCAGGCGGCCTGCGCCAGGACGGGTGCGTGCAGCGGCAGCAGGGCCGCGCCGAATGCGACACCCAACCATGTCTTGATCTTAGACGTCATGTTGTCTCCGAATGGTTCTGATGAGAGAAAGGAACGCGCAGGTGATCGGTGGGTTGTTGCCGCTCAGCCGGTGCGGACCTCCTGCGCCAGCAGGCGCTCTGCGAGCTTGACGACCGGCCCGTCGACCATGCGGCCGTCGACGTTGACGACACCGCCGCCGGCGGTTCGCACCGCATCGCGCACGCGGCGCGCCCAGGCGAGTTCGTCGGCGCTCGGCGTGAAAGCAGTTGCCACGCCGGCAACCTGATCCGGGTGGATACACAGCTTCGCCCCGAATCCACTGCGACGCGCGCGCGAGGCGTCGGCCGTGAGCCGTGCCGCGTCGCGCCAATCGGCCGTGACGCCATCGACCGGAGGCGCCAACCCGGCGCGGCGCGACGCCAGCACCAGCGCGAGCCGCACCGGCACCAGTTCGACCTCGTCCGGCCCGCAGGCCATACCAGCGTCGGCCTGGAAATCAAGATGGCCGAACACCAGGCGCAGCACCTGCCGTGATGCAGCCAGGGCGTCGACGGCATCGAGGCCGACGACCGATTCGATCAACGGCAACAGTGCGGTGGCCGGCCCGACGGTCTGGGCCAGCGCTTCAAGGTCGGCAGCGCGCTCCGCCTTGGGCAGCATGACGCCAGCGAGCAGGCCCTGCACAGCCAGCCGTGCGACCAGCGCGCGATCGTCTGCATGCCATGGCGTGTCGGCAGCATTCAGGCGCACCAGCAGGCGACCGTGCGCGTCGCCCGGCAAGGCGGCGAAGCCCTCGGCGATCTGCGTGCGGGCCGCGTCCTTGCGCCCCGGCGGCACCGCGTCTTCGAGATCGACGATCACGGCGCCTGCGCCGCTTGCCAGCGCGCGCGCGTAGCGCTCCGGCCGATCGCCCGGCACGAACAGGAAGGTGCGGGCCAGCGCCAACGGCGGAATCGCCTTGCTCATGCCCGCGCTCCCAGCAGCGGTCCGACCTTCGCCAAGGTGACCATGCGCCACAGCGCGCCGATGGCGTCGCGCATCCCGGCCTCGTCCGCGCCGCCGCTGAAGGCCGCGAGGCGCAGCGCCTTGCCGGTGATCTCGTCGCGGCTGAGCGTGTTGCCCGGGTCGCCCTTCGGCTCGTCCACGCGGCCGTCGAGCACGCGGCCGTCGCGCATACGCACCGTCACCTTGCCGATCCAGCGGCGCGGGTAGGCGGCATCGACCTCGGCGTCGAGCGCCATGTGCACCCGGTCGCGGAAGTCGCGGGTCGCGTCGTCGCGAAAGTGCCCGTCGAACTCCGCGAGCCCCGCTTGCCCGAAGCGCGCGACCAGGGCCAGCACCGACCCCATCGAGAACCTCGACTGGTGCACAGTGCCCGGGTCGAGCACCGGCCCCAGCACGTCGATCGCACCCTGATGCACATGTGTCTGCACCTCGGCGATGTCGTCGGCGCGCAGGTCGTGCGCCCGCATCACCGCCAGCAAGGCATCGGCGGCAGGATGCGTGTGGCGGCACGAGGCGTGGTACTTGAAGGAGGTTTCGGCGAGTGCCCAGCGCGTGCCCAGACCGTCGACCAGCCTCGCCGGATCGGCGTCGCTCGACATGCCCGCCGCAAGCCTGGCGCGCGACGGATTCACCGGCGCGCGGCAGGTCCTCGAAGGACCGCAAGGCCTCGCAGCGGGCA
>CAJYHU010000439.1 GCA_913774655.1 uncultured Luteibacter sp.
CGACGACCCGGCCAAGAAAAAGAAGGCGGACTGATCCATGCCGGCCATCACCCTGGTCTACCTGTTGTTGATATTGGCGGCGGTGGTGTTGTTCGCGCTGCATTACATCGCCCAATGGCGGTTCACGGTGCTGATGCGCCGTCGGTATCCCAACCATTGGAAGACCATCATCGAGGCCGATACCGGGCGCCTCCAGGGCCTGGCCAACTACGGGCGCGTGCGTCGCGTGCTGAAGTCGGACGCACCCGCCCTGCTCGACGACGCGGCCCTGCTCCGCTGGCAAGGCTGGTGGCGACGAACGCCCTGGCTGGCGTGGCCGTGCTGGTTCGCCGCGTTGGCGTTACAGTGGTGGGCATTGCGGCACGGGTAACCGCTCATCCCCCACGAGGGCCAGCATGGATCTTCGCCTCACCGGTCGTCACGCCCTCGTTTGCGGCGCCTCCCAGGGCATCGGCCGCGCCACCGCTTTCGAACTGGCCCAACTCGGCGCGAGCGTCACCCTGCTGGCCCGCTCCGGCGACGCACTGAAAGCCCTGGCGGCAGAGCTTCCCGCGGCGCAGGCCGGGCAGACGCACCGTCACGTCGTCGCGGACATGCTCGACACCGAGGCACTCGTGGCCGCCGTCGGCGAGGTGGTGGGCGACCACGCGGTGCACATCGTGGTCAACAACAGCGGCGGACCGCCGGGCGGGCCGATCTCGGCCGCCACGCCCGATGCCCTGCTCACCACCTACCGGCAACACCTGGTCTCGGCCCAGGTCGTGGTGCAAGCCTGCCTGCCGGGCATGCGCCAAGCCCGATATGGACGGGTGGTCAACGTCATCTCCACGTCGGTCAAGGAGCCCATCCCGAACCTGGGCGTCTCCAACACCGTGCGTGCGGCCGTGGCGGCGTGGGCGAAGACGATGTCGGTCGAAGTGGCCGCCGATGGCATCACGGTGAACAACGTGCTACCCGGCTATACCCGCACGGCCCGACTGGCCTCGATCATCGATGCCGGCATGCAAGCCGGGCGTAGCCGCGAGGATGTCGAGCGCGGCATGCTGGCCGGCGTACCGGCGGCCCGCTTCGGCGATCCGGCGGAAGTGGCGGCCCTGATCGCCTTCCTCGCCAGCCCCGCCGCCGGTTACGTCAACGGCACCAGCATCGCGGTCGACGGCGGCCGCACCCGTAGCCTCAGCTGACCGGAGCGCGCCATGCTTGTGTTCGCGAACCTCATCGACGGCCGCGCGCGCGCCCCCCGCGAGGGGCGATACCTGGCGGTGGTGGATCCGGCCACCGGCCACGCCTTCGCGCGCTGCCCCGACTCCAGCGAGGACGACGTGGCCGACGCCACCGCGGCGGCGACCCGCGCCGCGCCCGGCTGGGCCGCCACGCCGATCGAGGCCCGCGCACGCTGCCTGCGACGCCTCGCCGATCTCATCGAGGCGCGCCTGGACCCGTTCGCCGACGCCGAGTCGCTGGACAGCGGCAAGCCGCTGGCCCTCGCTCGCTCCCTCGACATCCCGCGCGCCGTCGCCAACCTGCGTTTTTTCGCCTCGGCGATCGAAGCGTGGCATGGCGAGTCGCATGCGATGGCGCAGGGTGCCATCAACTACACGCTGCACCTGCCGCTGGGCGTGGTCGGCTGCATCAGCCCGTGGAACCTGCCGCTCTACCTGTTCACCTGGAAGATCGCGCCGGCCCTCGCCGCGGGCAACGCCGTCGTCGCGAAACCGTCGGAAGTGACACCCTACACGGCCTGGTTGCTAGGCACGCTCGTGGACGAAGCCGGCTTTCCACCCGGCGTGCTCAACATCGTGCACGGCACCGGACCGGTCGTCGGAGAGGCCATCGTGCGGCACGCCCAGGTCAAGGCGGTCTCGTTCACCGGCAGCACGCGCACCGGTGTCGCCATCGCAACGGCAGCGGCCCCGTCATTGAAGAAAGTGTCCCTGGAACTGGGCGGGAAAAACCCGGCGATCGTGTTCGACGACGCCGACCTGTCCGACGCGACGATGGCGACGATCGTGCGCTCGGGTTTCGCCAACCAGGGCGAGATATGCCTATGCGGATCGCGCCTGCTCGTGCAACGAGGCATTTACGAGCGCTTTCGCGACGCCTACGTGGCACGCGTGCGCGCCCTCCGCGTGGGCGATCCCCGCGACCCGTCGAGCGACCTGGGCGCACTGGTGTCGGAGGCGCACTTCGACAAGGTAAGCGCGTGCATCCAGCGCGCGCGCGACGAGGGCGGCCGGGTGCTGGCCGGCGGCGACCGCATCGTCTCCGACGGACGCTGCGCGGACGGCTGGTTTATCCAGCCGACGGTGATCGACGGACTCTCCCCGGAAAGCGCCACGAACCAGGACGAAATCTTCGGCCCCGTCGTGACGCTGATCCCGTTCGACGACGAGGCCGAAGCGCTGGCGATCGCCAACGGCACACCCTATGGACTGGCCGCCTCGGTGTGGACGCGCGACCTGGGCCGGGCCCATCGCCTGGCGGCGGGGCTGGCATTCGGCATCGTGTGGGTCAACTGCTGGATGCTACGCGACCTGCGCACCCCGTTCGGCGGCAGCAAACAATCCGGTGTAGGCCGCGAAGGCGGCACGGATGCCCTTCGATTTTTTACCGAGGCACGCAATGTCTGCATCGACTACCGGTCGTGACGTCATCCGCGTCGACGGCGCGCCCGCGCCGGTCGGCGCCTATCCCCACGCGCGCCGCGTGGGCGAGTTGTTGTTCCTGTCGGGCATTGGCCCGCGCGTGCCGGGCAGCGACGCCATCGCGCCGGGCATCGAAGGCCAGTGCCGGCAGGTGTTCGCCAACGTGCGCGCGGTGCTCGAAGCCAGCGGTGCACGCTTCGAGGACCTCGTGGACGTCACCGTCTACCTCACCGACATGAAGAACGACTTCGCCACCTACAACCGCCTGTATGCCGAGGCCTTCGCGGGCGTGGACGCCTGCCGCACGACCGTCGAGGTCAACGCGCTGCCGACGCCGATCGCCATCGAGCTGAAATGCATCGCCGCGCTCACGATGTGAATCGAGGCGACCGGATCACGCCGCGAGGCAGGCCCTGAGCAGGGCGTCGAGCGTCACCTGCACGTTCGCGGCTTTCCGGGGCAGGTAGGCGAAGCTGTCTTCGTCCATGTAGGTGTCCTGCGACAGTTCGAGCTGCACCGCGTCGACGCCGTCGTCCGGCCGGCCGTAATGGCGGGTGATGTACCCGCCCTTGAAGCGCCCGTTCGCCACCCACGCATAGTCGTTCTGCGCTTCGAGCACCGCCGTGAGCCGCGCCTGCAAGGCAGGCGAACAACTCGCACCGTCGGCCGTGCCGAGGTTGAGGTCGGGCAGGCGCCCGTCGAACAGCATGGGCACGTGGCTGCGGATGGAATGACCTTCCCACAGCACCACGCGACCGTGCTTCTTGCGCAGGCGCGAGAGCTCATCGGCAAGCGCGCGATGGTAGGGTTTCCACCATGTCTTGATGCGTTGGGCGATTTCCTCCGCCGCCGGCTCGGCGCCGGGGCGGTAGATGTCGTTGCCGTCGAACTGCACCGTCGGCACGAGCCCGGTTTCCTTGCGGCCCGGATACAGCGCGTGGCCGTCGGAGGGGCGGTTCAGATCGACCACGTAACGCGACGCGACCGGCACGAGGATGCTGGCACCGAGGCCCCGGGCGAAGGCGTAGAGCTCCTTCACGTGCCAGTCGGTGTCCGCCGAACGTCGCGCGGGCCGCTTCATGCGGGCTTCGATGTCCTTGGGAATAAAGCTGCCGTTGTGCGGCAGGCTGACCAGGAGCGGCGCGGTGCCGCGATGGAGGGTGTAAGAGTCCATCCCGTCAGTGTAACGCTCAACCGGGCACGCGATCGCCCATCGTGACCATTTCCTCCGAGGACGTGGGATGGATGGCCAGGGTGGCGTCGAAATCGCATTTGCGCGCGCCCATCTTGATCGCCACCGCGAAGCCCTGGAGCATCTCGTCCACACCGGGACCGAGCATCTGCATGCCGACGATGCGGGAGTCGTCGCCCACGCAGATGAGCTTGAAGCGAACGTACATCGGCCGGTCGGCCAGGGCGAGCTGCATCGGCACGAACGATTGCTTGTAGAGGTGCACGGCATCGCCGTAAGCCTCCCTCGCCTGCTGTTCCGACATGCCGACGGTACCCAGCGGCGGATGCGCGAACACCACGCTGGGTACATTGACGTCGTCCAGTTTGGCGTCCGGCTGGCCGCCGAACAGACGGTCGGCGAGCTTGCGTCCCGCCGAGACGGCAACCGGCGTAAGGGCGAGTCGCTGGGTGACGTCACCTACCGCGTAGATGCCCGGCACGTTGGTATGTTGCGCGTCGTCGACCACGATGTGGCCCGTCTCGTCGAGCGCGAGGCCGACGCGCTCCACATCGAGCGACGCCGTATAACCGTGCCGCCCGACGGCCCAGATGAGCAGGTCGTAAGGGCCCGGGTGCGAACCCTTGTCGCAGTCGAGCAGCAACACACCGTCCTTTTCGTGCACCGCTTCCACCTGGCAGGTGTAATGGATGCCGATGCCGTGCTTTTTCATCTCGTCGCCGAGGTGATAGGCCATTTCCTCGTCGAAGCCGCTCATGAGGCGTCCCCGCACGTACATGTCCACCTCGCTGCCCAGCGCGCGCAGCACACCGGCCAGTTCCACCGCGATGTAGCCGCCGCCGACGATGGCCGTGCGGTGCGGCGACTGGCGCAGGTCGAAAAAGCCGTCGGACGTGACGCCCAGGTCGAAGCCCGGTTTATCGAGCCGGTTCGGTCGCGAACCGGTCGCCACCACGATGTGTGGTGCGGTCAGCACGCGATCGCCCGCCGCCACGTGGTCCGCCGAAAGAAACCGCGCGGTCGCCTGCACGAGCGTGACGTGGTTCTTGTCCAGTTGCTGGCGATAGCTGGCGAGGATGCGCTCGATGTAGGCATCGCGGCGCGCGATGAAGCCCGGCCAGTCGAGCCTGCCCGGACGGTCGGCAAAGCCGTAGTCGGCGGCGATGTATTGCGCGTGGGCCATCTGCGCGGCGTACCACATCGCTTTTTTCGGCACGCAGCCGCTGTTGACGCAGGTGCCGCCCAGATCCTTCGGCTCGACCAGCGCCACCCTCGCCCCGTGCTTCGAGGCGCGGATCGCCGCCGCGAGTCCGCCCGAGCCGCCGCCGATGACGATCAGATCGAAGGCTTCGGCGGTCATGCGCTACTCCTCACGGTACGAAAGGCCGCACCCTAGCAGGGCGTCGGCGCAACGCTGCGTCAACGGCCTTCACAGCCCGAAGCGCGAAGGCGAATAGGGCGTGGGATCAAGCGTCGGCGCGGGTCCGGCCAGCAGGCTGGCGACCAATTCGCCGGTCGCCGCCGACATGCTGATGCCGAGCATGCCGTGTGCCGTGGCATACGTGAGGTTCGACCAGCGACCGCTGGGACCGATGATCGGCACCTCGTCCACGCTCATCGGCCGCCAGCCCCACCAGGGCACCGCCTCGCCCTGGCCTTCCGGCTCATGCAGGTAGGCGGCGGCACCCCGCCGCAGCGCCTCGATGCGCACGGGATTGAGGCTTTCGTCGAAGCCGGAGAACTCCATGGTGCTGCCCAGCCGATAGCCGGAGGCCCAGGGCGTCACGCACACGCTCGCTTCGCGCAGCACGAGCGAGTGATGCGGCGCGCGTGCCGGTGGCGTGTCCCATGTCAGCGAGTAACCCTTGCCCGGCTGCATCGGCAGCCTGACGTCGAGCAGACGGCCGAGCAGCGGCGACCACGCCCCGAGCGCCATCACCACCCGGTCGCCACTGAAGACACCCCCGGCGGTCCGCACGTGCGACACGCGGCTGCCCTCGTTGACGAAGGCATCGATTCGCGCGCCGGTCTCGATGGCGCCGCCCAGTTCGCGCACGCGGCGCGCGAGTTCGGCGACGTAACGATGCGGGCGCAGGCGCGCGTCGCCGGGGTGAAGGAGGCCGCCGACGACGCCCTCGCGCAGGCAAGGTTCCTGTGCCATCGCGTCGTCCCCATGCAGCGGGCGCACGTCCATGCCGAGGTCGCGCAGCAGGTCGATGTGGGCACGATCGGCATCCAGGGTGCGGCGATCGCGATAGACGTAGAGTTCGCCCACCGTCTCGAATTCGCAGTCGAGGCCTTCGCTGGCGACGAGCTCGCCCAGCAAGGCCCTCGACCGCGCCAGGAGCGCCCCTCGCGCCTCGCCGGCCCGGCGGTAGTCGGCCCAGGTGCAACGGCGAGCGAAACCGAGCAGCCAGCGCGCGCGCTCGGGGTCGGGACGGGGGTTGACGTAAAGCGGCGCGTCGCGCCGCAGCAGCGAACGCAGCGCGGTGCCCACCATGCCGGGCATCGTCAACGGGCCGGCATGGCTCGGCGTGATCGTGCCGCAGTTGCCGTGCGAGCTGCCGCTGCCGGGCAGGCCCTGCTCCAGCACGCGCACCGATGCGCCGGACTTGAGGAGGTAGAGCGCGCACGCCAGGCCGATGACGCCGCCGCCCAGGATCACTACGTCGCTTCGGGAAGGGTCCATCCGGCGATTCTAGCGGCGCGGACGGCCCTTCCCGGGGCTGTCCGGGAACTGAATTAGCGCGTTTTCACAGGTATTCCTTGCAACTCATTGATTTGTTAACCTCCTGACGCCGATCCTGACAGGGGAAACGCCCGATGTTCCGCTCGACCTCGCTTCGCCGTCCCGTCCGATACCTTGGCGCCGTTGCCTTGGGGACCGGGCTCGCCTTGCTGGCGGCCTGCGGCAGCGCTCCCCAGCGACCGTCGTCGTCGCAGCGGCACAATCCGGCCGCAAACGTTCCCCTCGCGAAGAACCTCACCTGGTCGACCCGGCCTGCCACGCAGATGCCTGCGGACGCGGCCAACGACGTGCTGTTCCGGGCGATCGGCCTGGTGGGCACGCCGTATCGGTGGGGCGGCAACACGCCTGCGGGCGGCTTCGATTGCAGCGGCCTCATCAACTACATCTATCTCACCTCCACGGGCCTGCGCCTTCCCCGCACCTCGGCGGAAATGGCCCAGCTGGACAAACCCAAGCTCAGCGAAGACGAACTGGCCAGCGGCGACCTCGTGTTCTTCGGACGCAGCCACATCACCCACGTGGGGGTGTACGTCGGCAAGGGGCGCTTCGTCCACGCGCCCAACTCCGGCGGCACCGTGCGCCTGGACGACCTCGACGGGTCGTACTGGAAGGCGAATTTCGCTTACGGACGGCGCGTCCTGAACTGAACGAAAAGTAAACCAGTTAACCACCTCAACGCGCATTTAAGTTGTGCGCTATTTAATTGCGTGCTTACATACGATCCATGGCGTGGCACCTCGCCGCGGCTTTCACCCGACCCGCATAAAGGAAACGACATGAGCAACCTTTCGAAAGTGCAGAAGATCGTCTACACCGCCCAGGCGAAGGTCCACGGTGGCCGCGAGGGTCACGTCGAGAGCAACGACGGCATGGTCAAGCTCGACCTGCGCCTGCCGAAGGAAATGGGCGGCAACGGCGGCGGCAGCAACCCCGAGCAGCTCTTCGCGGCCGGTTACGCCGCCTGTTTCGAAGGCGCCATCCGCTTCGTCGCGGGCCAGAAGAACGTCAAGCTCAACGACGTCTCTGTAGAAGGCCACGTCGGCATCGGCCCGCGCGAGGGTTCCGGCTTCGCGATCCAGGTCAAGCTCGACGCCCACCTCGCCGGTCTCGACGACGCCACCGCGCAGGACATCGTCAAGACCGCCCATGAAGACGTGTGCCCCTATTCGCACGCCACCCGCGGCAACGTCGACGTCGACGTCTCGGTGAACGGCAAGGCTCTGGCGTAACGCGCCCGCCCAACGTAACACCCTTAAACGGCGCCGCGGGGCGCCGTTTTTTGTTGCCCCCTCACTTCCGGCACGCTCCACGTGCCCCGGTATAAGCGCACAGTCGCCCTACCGTCGCGTGCAGGGACCCCCAGATGCCGTCTTCCCGTCAGGCCAGGATAGCCGGGTGGCTATTTCTGCTGTTGATCGTGCTTGCGCCGATACGGCTGATCTACCTGCCGTCGATCCTCTTCACCGGGGAACCCTCGACCACCGTCGCCAACCTGCGGCTGCACGAGCAGGCGGTCAGGACAGGCGTCGTCGCCGATCTCGCGTGCGGCGCACTGATGGTCTTCATCGTGCTGTCCCTGCGCCGACTTTTCGCCGCGGACAACGATACGGGGCGCGGCTTGCTCATGCTCGGCGGCGCGCTGCCCGCCGCCGTGTACACGTTCAACGTCGGCAACGACATCGCCGCGCTGACCTTCGCCCAAGGGCCTGCGTTTCTGCAAGCCTTCGATGCCGCCCAGCGCGAGGCGCTCGCCTTGCTGTTCCTGCGCCTGCACGGACAGATGGTGATAGCGGCGGAAATCTGGTGGGGGCTGTGGCTTTTGCCCCTGGCGATGCTCGTCCGGCGATCGGGGCACGTGCCTGGCTGGATCGGCACGTGGCTCTTCGTCAACGGCCTCGCCTACGTGGCGCAGAGTGCCGTCGGCCTGCTATGGCCGGGTCACGCCGCCGATACGCTTTCCAGCGTCTGCACGCCCCTGCAGTTTGGCGAGGTTGTGTTCGCCCTGTGGCTGGTCATCGTCGGCGTACGCCGATCCCCACGATCCATGGAATCCATCGCATGAAACCGCTCGACGATGTCAGGGTACCGGTACGCCACCGTCTGGCCGCGCTATGGGCTGCGCTGATGTTCTGCTACGTGTATGGCGACTTTTTCGGTCTGTTCGTGCCGGGGCGTCTGAAGGACATGATGGCCGGCAACTTCGGACCGATGGGGCCGACCACCGATGGGGTGCTGGTGGGCTCCAGCCTGCTGCTCGCGGTACCCGCGCTGATGATCTACGCCACGCTGGTGGTCCCGGCACGCGCCTGCCAGTGGGCCAACCTGCTCCTGGGTGTGTTCTATGCGGTCGTGATGGCGCTGACGCTGCCGGGCGCGCCCTTGTTTTACCAGGCGCTGGGCGTGGTCGAGCTTGCCATCGGACTGGTCACGGTGGTCACCGCGTGGCGGTGGCCAAGGGCCGTGTCTGCGAACCGTCATCCGATATGAAAACGGCCGGGGATACCCGGCCGTTGTTTCCTGTCGAACCGGCGGCGATCAGTGTTCGCCGTCGCCCTTAGGGTGGGCGTGGCCATGGGAGAGCTCTTCTTCGGATGCGTCGCGCACGGTCTGCACGTCGATCGTGAAGTGGAGCGTCTTGCCGGCCATCGGGTGGTTGAGGTCGATGTCGACCACGCTTGAACCGACCTTCTGCACCACCACGACGCGCTGGCCGCCTTCCTTCAGCGACAGCACGGTGGTGTCGCCGGCCTTGAGGCCCTTGCCTTGCTGGGGGAAGTACTTCTTGGGCACGCGCTGGGTCATGCCGTCCTGGCGCGCGCCGTAGCCCTGCTCGGGGGTGATCTCCAGGTCGAACTTATCGCCGACCGACTTGCCCTCGAGGCCGGCTTCCATGCCCGGGATCAGCTGGCCGTGGCCGAGCAGGATCCACAGCGGCTCGCCGCCATCGAACGAGGTTTCGACCTGCTGCCCGTCGACCGTGAGGGTGTAGTGGAACGAGATGACCTTGTCCTTGCCAGCCTGCATGATGGTTTTCTACCGGAGGAAAAGCCCGGCATTTTAGCCGCCGTGCCGGCCGCCGTCACCCGAGCGGCCGAAACCCACCCCGCGGGCCTCCGGTCCGAGCCAGGTCAGCAAGGCCAGCAGCACCGCCACCGCGGCGATCCAGGTCGACATGGCGAAGGCGAAATCGCCGCCACGCCATGCCGCCAGCCAGGTCTGCGCCGTGGCCGTGATGGCCGCCAGCAGGTTACCCATCTGGTAGGCGAAGCCCGGCAGGGTGCCGCGCACGGCGTCCGGGGACAACTCGTTCAGATGGGTGGGTACGACGCCCCAGGCGCCCTGCACCATCACCTGGATCAGGAACGCCCCAAGGCCCAGCAGGAGCAGCGACCCGCCATAGGCCCACAGCGGGATCACCGGGATCGCCAGCAGCGCCGCGATGATGATGGCGCGGCGACGGCCGATCCGCTCCGACAGCGCACCGAACGTCAGGCCGCCGGCGAGCGCGCCCAGGTTGAGCAGCGCGGTGAGCATGAACGCGGTGGACGATCCCGCGGGGATGCGCAGGGTTTCCTGCACGAACGTCGGATACATGTCCTGCGAGCCGTGGCTGAACATGTTGAACGCCGCCATCAGCAGCATGAGATAGACGAAGAGCTTCCAGTGGCCGCGCATCGAGGCAACCACGCTTTCGCGCGCGGCGGAGCGACGCCCTTCCCACACCGGCGACTCGGGTACCTTGCGGCGGATGTACAGCACGAGCAAGGCAGGCAACGCACCTACCACGAACAGCCCGCGCCAGCCGATGTGATCGACCAGCAGCCAGTTCGCCAGCGCCGCGAGGAAGAATCCGCAGGGATACCCGCTCTGCAGCAGGCCAGAGACGAAACCGCGTGACCGGGCGGGAATCGATTCCATCGCCAGGGATGCCCCGATGCCCCACTCGCCACCCATGGCGATGCCGAAGGCGAAGCGCAGTGCCAGCAGGGCGCCGAGCGATGGCGCGAAGGCGCAGGCCACCTCCAGCACCGAGAACAGCACGATATCGAACATCAGCACCGGACGGCGCCCGTAACGGTCGGCGAGACGGCCGAAGATCAGCGCGCCGAGCGGACGCGCCGCGAGGGTAAGGAACAGCCCATAGGTGACCTCTTCCTTGGACACCTTGAATTCCTGCGCCACGGCGAGGATCACGAAGGTCAGGAGGAAGTAATCGAAGGCGTCCAGCGTCCAGCCGAGGAAACTCGCCAGGACGGTATGCCGTTGCGAAGCGTCGAGTTCGCGCAATGCGGCGGGCAATGGCATGAGATTTTCCTCAGGTAACAGGCGGCGCCGAGGCTAGCACAGGCTTGCGGCCACCTAACGTTCGCTCCACGAGGCCACGACGGCCCGCCGATACACTCCGGTGACCATCCCATGCCGGAGGACACACCCATGCCGTATCGCCCCCTCGCTTGTATCGCCCTGGCCACGCTGCTCGTCGCGGGCGCCGCGCAAGCGTCGCCCCAGGCATCTGCCGGACAGGACACCGGCGCGCCGTCATTCGCTGATCTGTCCAAGGATGGCAAGCCGCTGCGACGCAGCGACCTGCCTAAGGACAACGAGGCACTCAGGGAACTGCGCGCCCATTTCGGCGAAGCCGACAAGGATCACAACGGCAGTCTCGACAAGAGCGAATACGACGCGTACATCCACAAGGCCGACGCGCAGAAACAAAACTGATGAACGAGGCCGGGGAGCGACCGTCCGCCCCCCGCCAGCGATTTTGCTATCACCGCCCGGCGACAGATGCGCGCGCCTGGCCGCGAAGACGCCCCTGCGCCCGGCCCGCTGCTGCGCGCAGGGGAGTTCGCCGGGAGGGAACGGCTCCGTGCCGACCGATCATTCGCGGGCATCGTCCGGCCCCGCGCCGACTGCAAACCCGGGGCAGACGCCGAGCCCCCGTTGTGCGTCGCAATATGGTAGACTCGTCCGGTCGTGCCGCCGCTATCGACTCCCTTGCGGAGCATCAGGCGAGGATTCTCCTTTATCCCGCCGCGTTCCCCCACCCCCGAAAAGCGCACGCGACACCGGCCAGCCCATCGCCTTCTTGCGATGCGCAGCCGCCGAATTCATAACTCGTAGCGCGGTTCCAGGGAACGCTCGAGTCACGCAGGAGTTTTCCATGTCCTTCGAATCGCTGGGCCTCGCGCCCGCGTTGCTGCGCGCCCTTTCCGAGGCCGGCTACGAAACGCCCACCCCCATCCAGTCGGCCGCCATCCCCGAGGTGCTCGCCGGCCACGATCTCATGGCTGCCGCCCAGACCGGCACCGGCAAGACCGCGGCGTTCTCGCTGCCGCTGCTGCACCGACTGTCCTCGGCCGCCCCGCGCGGCGACGGCCGTCGTCCCATCCGGGCGCTGATCCTCACGCCGACGCGCGAACTCGCCGCCCAGGTG